>JABFXT010000611.1 GCA_013361595.1 Nocardia sp.
AGGGTGCGTCGGATATCGGCCAGCGATTCCGATTCCGCGCCTTCGGTGCCGAATCGGTTACCGGCCGCGTTGATCAGGATCTCCGGCGGTCCCAGCCCCTCGGTCACCGCGGGGACGATCTCGGCGATCCGATCGGGGTCGGCGAGATCGCAGCCCAGCGCGAGGCCGTCGATCTCCGCGGCCAGCGATTCCAGCCGGTCCCGGCGCCGCGCCACCACTGCGACCCGGGCGCCGAGCCCGCCCAGCGCCCGGCTCACCGCCGCACCCAGCCCGGACGAGCCGCCGGTCACGATCGCGACCCGGCCGTCGAGTTCGAAGGGGCGGACAGCCGCCGCGCGGTCACCGCTCATTCCCGGCTCCCGCCCGCGACCAGGTCCGGGAGTTCGGTCCGCACCACTTTGCCCATGGCGTTGACCGGTAGCGCCGCCACCACGGCCCAGACTTCGGGCACCTTGTATCCGGCGAGTTCGTCGCGGCAGTGCCGCGCCAGTTCCGCGAAATCCACCGGCTGTCCGTTCGTTTCGATCACCGCCGCCACCTGCTGACCCAGTCGGTCGTGCGGGACGCCGCAGACCGCCGCCTTGCCGACGGCCGGGTGGGTCGCCAGTACCCGCTCCACCTCGAGCGGGTAGACATTCGCGCTCCCGCGGATGATGACCATCTTCTTACGGTCCAGCACGGTCAGCCAGCCGTTCGCGTCCACGGTGCCGATATCGCCCGTGGCGATCGGTCCGGCCGGCGGCGCGACGATCTTCCCGCCGGACCAGTGTCCGAGCATCGGCCGCCAGCATCCGGCCCACGGTCCCTCCGTGCGGCCCGAAAGGCAAAGCTCACCCAGTTCACCTGCGGGAAGGCGGTTTCCGGCGTCGTCGTAGGCCGCGACATCGTACTGGGGCAGGACCCGGCCGCTGGCCCGTTGCCGCCACTGGTCGCCGGGCGGATCGATGGCGACCACGGTCGGCGCCTCGGTGAGGCCGTAGGTGACCCGCGGTACCGGTCCGTGGGCGGCCGCGAATGCCGTGCGGACCGTATCCGGGGTATCGCTGCCACCGCTCCACACTTCGCGCAGCGAACTCAGGTCGAGTTCGGGGCGGGCGGCCAGATCGTAGAGTTGCGCCGGTGCGCCGTTCCAGACCGTGACCTTGTGCGTGGCGATCCATTCGGCGACCCCGGTGACATCGCGGCGGTCCATGATCACCGCGCAGCCACCGGCCTGGGCGGTGAGCAGCGTGGACAGCACCATCAGGTTGAGGATGGTCAGCGGGAAACTGTCGCCTTTGCGTAGTTCGGGCCCCCAGCCGCGGGTGGCGACGAGGGCGGCGCCGGGCAGCAGCAGGTTGCGCTGACTGTGCACCACCGCCTTCGGTCGGCCCGACGTGCCACTGGTGAAGGCGATCCCGGCCGGGCCGTCCGGGTCCGGGGCGATATCCGGTGGCGCCGGTGCCTGCTGGGCGGCGGACCAGCCCGCGGGATCGACGCGCGCCGGGGAGTCGATCGGGCAGCGAGGTCCGGCCAGGACGACGCGGGGTTCGATCAGATCGTGCAGGTACTGCTGCTCCGCGGCGGCCAGGGCTTCGCCGATACCCGCCCAGATCGCGCCGATGCGCTGCGCGCCGTGGAAGGCGGCCACGATCGCGAGATCATTGGGCAGGCAGGCCGCGACCCGGTCGCCGGGGCGCACCCCGAACGACCACAGCGCCGCCGCGGCCGCGTCGGCCCGTTCGTCGAGTTCGCGGTAGGTCCAGGAGCCCGAGGCGGCCTCGATCGCGACGGCGTCCGGATGCGCGGCGAGCGCGGGTTCGAGAACCGCGCCGATGGAGGCCGGTAGCCGGGCGCCCGCGTCGGATACGGCATTCTCTCCTCCGGGTCCGGCGTTCTCGCCATTGAAACTGGGCACTCATACTTGATATCACTATCCTTACAAAGATTCATCAGATAGCCGCCGATTTATCCGGACGGCCCGGTGAAGGTAGGGCGTATGCAGCACACAGGGCCGCTGGCCGGGGTGCGGGTGATCGATCTGACCGCGATGGTGATGGGTCCCTACTGCACCCAGATCATGGCCGATATGGGCGCCGATGTGATCAAGGTGGAACCGCCGGCCGGTGACAACACCCGCCATATCTCGGTGAGCCCGGAACCGGGGATGGCGGGCGTATTCGTCAATGTCAACCGTGGAAAACGCAGTGTGGTCCTGAACCTGCGGGAACCGGAGGGCAGATCCGCGCTGCGCGACCTGATCACGGACGCCGATGTGTTCATCCACTCCATGCGCGGTAAGGCCGTCGCCGCGCTCGGATTCGGCTACGAGGAGGTCGCCGCGCTCAACCCGGCGATCGTCTACACCAACTGTTACGGCTACGGCCGCCGCGGCCCCGACGCCGACCGCACCGCCTACGACGATACGATCCAGGCCGAATGCGGGTTGCCCTACGTGCAGGAACTCCTCACCGGTACACCGGGTTACGTGGGCACCATCATGGCCGACAAGATCGCCGGGATGACCGCCGTCTACGCCACCACCATGGCGCTGTTCCACCGCGAACGAACCGGGGAGGGGCAGGAGGTGGAGATCGCGATGTTCGAGACCATGGCCGCGTTCATGCTGGTCGAGCATGCCAACGGTGCGCTGTTCGAGCCACCGCTGGGTACCGCCGCCTACCCCCGGGCTGTCACTCCCGAACGCGCCCCCTACCGCACCGCCGACGGTTATCTGTCCGCGCTGGTCTACAACGACAAACAGTGGAACGCCTTCGTGCGGGCAGTCCGCCCGGTGTGGAACGGCCCGGAATTCGATACCCTCGCACAGCGGGCCCGGCGCATCGGCACGGTGTACGCGCATCTGCGGGAAACCTTCGCCACCCGCACCACCGCCGAATGGCTGGAACTGCTGAATTCCCTGGATATTCCGGCCGCGCCCGTGCGCACCCTGGACGAACTGTTCGACAACCGGCACCTGAACGAAGCCGGTTTCTTCGAGACCGTCGACAGCCCCGACGGGCCACTGCGTTTTCCGGGACCGCCGACCTGGTTCTCCCGCACCCCCGGCCGGGTGGCCGGTCCCGCGCCGCGACTGGGTGCGCACACCCGCGAGGTCCTGGACCAGCGCCCGGACCGGACTGCCGCCGAGCGCCCGGCCGTGCCGTCGGAGGCGACCGTTCCGGCCGGCAACGGCGGCGGTGGGCAGGTATGAGCGAGAGCACCGTCGATCTGGCGAAGTGGCTTCGGCCGGGCGATCGGATCGTGCTCGGTCAAGCCTGTGGTGAACCGACCACTCTCCTCGAGGCGTTGATCGATCAGGGACCCCGGATCGGCGGACTGTCCGCTTTCACCGCCACCAGTTTCTCCGGCCTGTTCGCGCCCGGGATCAGCCGGTCCTTCGCGCCGAAGAGTATGGGCGCCATCGGGGCGCTGCGCAGTCTGACCAGAAGCCACGAACTCGATATCGTGCCGTGCCACGTCGGCCGGGTGGCCGCCATGATCGAAACCGGGCAACTCGGCTGCGATGTGGCTCTCGTGCAGGTCAGTCCGGCCGGCGCCGACGGTAGGCACAGTCTCGGGTTGATCAGTGACTATGTGCGGGCGGCGGTGGCGCGGGCCCGGGTGGTGATCGCGGAGGTCAACGAGCAGGTGCCCTACACCCTCGGAGAATCGCTAGCGGCATCCGAAATCGACTGTGCGGTAACGATATCGCGCGCACCGGTGCAGGTGTCGGCCGCCCCGATCGGTGCCCTGGAC
>JABFXT010000118.1 GCA_013361595.1 Nocardia sp.
GGCGCCGGGGATGCGGACCGCGCGGTGGTCCGCCGGAGCGCCGCCGGTTTGCGCGCGACACCCCCGGCTGCCACTATCACCTGCGGAGCAGCGCCGGGACATCGATCGCAGCGATACCGCTCATCGGCCGCGACCGGGACCGGCGGGAGAAGCAGCGTCCGATACGGAGTGGGTTGATGCTCAAAGGTTTCAAAGACTTCCTCATGCGTGGGAACGTCATCGATCTGGCCGTCGCCGTCGTCATGGGCACGGCGTTCACCGCGGTGGTGAGCTCGGTCACCAAAGGTGTGGTGGAGCCGTTGCTGGCCGTCCTCGGTGGGAGCAGCCAATTCGGCTTCGGTGTCACCCTGCTGGCGGGCAAACCGGCGACGTTCGTCGCGCTCGGCCCGATCATCAGCGCCGCCATCGACTTCGTCATGGTCGCGGCAGTGCTCTATTTCGCGCTCATCCTGCCGATGAAATCCATGCAGAGGCGTTTCTACGCCAAGAACAAGGTGGAAGCCGAACCGTCGACCCCGGCCGATATCGCGCTGCTCACCGAAATTCGCGATCTGCTCGCCGAGCAGGCCGGTCGGCCGGAGCTGAGCAAGAAGGACACCGAACAGGTGCATTCTTCGTAATTTCCGCGAATCCGATCTCAGTGGCACAGGCCTACGGCTGGCGCGGCGTCGACTGTTCCCGGCGATACGTGGCTCCGGCGGGGCACCGGGTCCTCATCGGTGCCCCGTGCCGCCTGGCGCCGCGTGGTCGGACCGCGCCGCATTCGCACTGTCGACCAGTAGCCGATGCAAGGTTCGGGCCGGTTGCGAGGCCCGGGCGACGTCCAGCACCACTTCGGTGAATGCTTCGGCCAGAGCCGCCTCGGGATCGAATCGACCGGCTCGGAAACCACCGCTCAATTGTGCCCGCCACTGTCCGAAACCGGATACCGTGCGGGCCAGCGACCCGGCGGCGTCCCGGCCCGCCAGCGGCAGGTAGGCGGCGACGAGGGCATGCCGGGTCGCGGTACGGGCCCGGAAGCCACCGGCCGCGTCGAGGGCGCGCCCCAGCTCACGCACCACGGCGGAATACACCGGCCGCTGGGTGCAACCGGGCGCGAGCAGACCCGCCTCCTCGTCCGACCGGACCGCATGTTCCAGCGCCGCCGGTTCCACAGCCGCGCGGACGGCCAGGGTTATGCGCACCGGATGGCCGATAACCGAGTCGATGTCCGTGCCGGACCGGGACGGCTGGTCCGACGGTTCGGGATCCAGTCGTATCGTGGCTCCGTCCGCCAGCTCGGCGAGACCGAGGGACGCCAGCGTGATCGCCGGATGCCGTGGCAGGACATCGTGCACCGCGGCGGTCATCTCCATCAGCACCTCGCGGGGCACACCCGGTGTATCGAATCCGAAGGCCCGGACACGGTGCCGTTCGGCCAGTTCCCGGGCCAGTCGGACCGCGAGGGGTTCGGCGGCTCCTTCCGCCGGCGAGCGTTCCGGTTCGGGGGGTTTCGCGATGGGCCGCTGAGGTGGGCGGGCCGGCATCCGCGGCGGCATATCGGATCCGCCCGACCCGGGTGCGGCGACACGGGGTGGTCCGCTGGACGGGGACTTGGACCACGGGGAGCCGGGACCGGCCGCGGATCCGGCTCGGGCCGGCCTTGTCACATCGGCAGCGGGACCGGCGGGGGCACCGGTGACGGCGGGAGGCGGCGAGGCCGCCGTCTTCGCGGGCTGCCCGGTCGTAGCGGATTGCGCCACCGGTACGCCGACGGGATCGGTGCCCGGCCGGTCCCGGGCAGCCACGTCGGCAGAACCCGGTGACTGCTCACGCGACTGTGGCTGCTGCGTATCCGAAGCCGGGGCGCCCGCACCCGGTGCCGCACCGGGAACACCCGCCGGCACTCCACCCGGACCCGTTCCCGCGGGTGCCGGAGTTGCTGCGGGCAGCGGTCCCGGCACCCCGGCGCCGATATCGTTGTGACCGGAGCTGGGAGGCGTTGTCCCGCCGGTAGGAGCCACAGTGGTGGTGGGGTCGGCGACGAGACCGGGGACGGGAGCGATACAGCCGGTCGGCAACGCATTCTCCGCGACCGGAACCGGCTGATCGGTGGTCCGCAGCACCTGGCGACCCAACAGGTCCTGCTGCTCGAAATTCGCCGCGACCCGCAGCAGATCCGGGCCGGTCTGCTGCACGGTCTCGGTGAGACTTCGCAGTTCGGCCAGTGTTCGCTGTTCCTCCGGGGCGAATTGCGCGCCGAAAGCCCGCCCGGTGTCATCGTTTCCCCACGGGGCCAGATCGGCAGCCACCAAATCTTCCAATCGCTGCGTCAACGCCGCGACGTCCGCACCGATCTGGTCGAAAGCCGGCGCAGTCGAACGCAGTCGGTCGGGGTCTGCCCGAAACTGTTCGCTCACCTATCGCCTCCCGCACCGATCTGTCCCCGATCCGCGGCAGCAGACCTTCGGCTCCGGAAACGCCAGGATACGGCGGGAGCGCGAAGGCGCGGCAGCGACCGCGGTACCGCGCACGGGACAGCGGGCTACGTATCGGGAAATCCCTACGAAGGTAGCTGTTGACGTGCGAATTCTCCTCGCTCATCGAATAATGAGGAACACCGGACAATTCACGCGACGTCCGACAGGGACGATCACCGGGAGCAGACGAAAATGGACGCGACCGCGCTCTTGGCCGAACTGCCGGCCACGGTGCGCGATCTGGTCATCGGGCACTGGCCCGAGCTCCGGGTGGAACCGACGCGGGCCCGCGGCCTCCGGTACATCGAAACCGGCACCGGGCTGGATCTGGCGGCTGATCAGTACGAGTCCGACGGAAAGCAGGCCGAGAGCGCCCTGGACGGCGCCGCCCGCGCCGAACTCGCCGAGCGGAATCGCACCGTGGTCGGGGCGCTGCGCAGGCAGGCCGCGGTGTGCACGGATATGGGCAAACAGTGCCACGACGTGGCCGATATCACCGAGCAGACGCAGCATCTGCTGGTGGTCACCGGCATCGTGCTCGGAGTCCAGCTGGCCTACGACGCACTACTGTTCTTCTACGGCGGTGGATTCAAAGCGGTGGCCGAACGCCTCGCCGCCGAGCAGGCGATGCGCGCCGCCGTCACACGGCTGGCGACCACCGCGGGCACCCAGGCCGCAGTCGGTGCCGCACGCCGCGCCGCGCTGCGCGGGGCAGTTCACGCGGCGAAGGTCGGCGCTCTCACCAGCGTAGCGATCAGTGCCACCGCCCAGGCGTGGGATCTCGAAACGGGAGCCCGCGAGAAATTCGATATGGGCGCACTGCTCGAAATGGTGGCTGGTGGCGTACTCGGTGGTGTGGTCGGCGCCGAGGCGGGGCGCCGGCTCGCGCCTCGGGTACTGCAACGTTTCGGCGGACGCGCCACCACCGATGCCGGCCGCTTCACCGCTCATCTCGGCGGAACCGTAATCATCGGGGGCGCGGGCAGCATGTTGGGCGGGATATCGGGCACGATCCCCTCGCTGATCATTCACTTCGACGAGATCCACAGCTTCGGCGATATGTTCAAGATGGTCCGCGAATCCGCGGTGGTCGGCTTCGGCAGCGGTTTCGTCGGCGCCGCGGGCAGCGCACTGCGAGTGCACCGAGCCGGTGTCGACGGCGTGCGCGGTGATCTCGACCTGCCCCCGTTCGGCCGGCGCCAGCTGGACTTCGGTCGGCATGTCGACCGGCTGCTCACCGGTGGTGAGCCGCCGGTATCGGAGCCCATGGCGCGGTACA
>JABFXT010000460.1 GCA_013361595.1 Nocardia sp.
TCGGCGGGCGCCGAGGCGGCCGGCGTTTCTTCCCCAGGCGAGATGAGCCCACTGACCCGCCGGCCGCCGGCTGCCGCCGCCAGCACCCGGTGCACGCCGGCGGCAGTGTGCTCCCAGGAGAACTCCCGGGCCCGGGCGCGGGCCTTCTCGCCCATGATCGTGCGGGCGGCCGCGTCGTCCAGCAGTTCGCCGACGATCTCGGCCAGTTGATCGGCATCGTCGGCGAGTACACCGGTCACCCCGTCGACAATGGAATCGGTGAGACCACGGGAGGACCGGTAACCGACGGTCGGTACCCCGTGCTGGGCGGCCTCGATCACCGCCAGGCCCCAGCCTTCCTTACGGGAGGGCAGTACGTGCACCCACGCGCGGGAGAGCAGTTCGTGTTTGCGCCCCTCGTCGACGTGACCGTGGAAGGTCACCGCGTCGGCGATGCCGAGTGCCGCGGCCTGATCCCGCAGCTTGTCGGCCCACCAGCCGTCACCGATCACGTCCAGCCGAACTCCGGGGATCCGGGTCCGCAGCCGGGCGACCGCGGTGAGCGCGTCCTCGATCTGCTTGTGGGGAACGAGCCGGGACAGCACCACCACCCGGGGTTCGGGTGAGCGCACGGCCGCGGTTCCGGTGGGCACATGGGCGGGGACCGCTTCGGCTCCGTTGCGGACCACCGCGATCCGCGACTGTTCGACACCCAGCGTCGCCAGTTCCTCGGCCGAGGGCAGCGAGACGGTGAGGTATTGGTCGGCCCGGTGCACCCGGGGCGAGAGCACCGATTCGATCCACCAGCCGATCCGGCCCACCAATCGGCCCGCCACCGGCCACTGCTCCCGATGCCCGTGATGGACCAGCACGATCGACGGCACACCCGACACCAGCCGGGCGAAGAAAGGGATCCCGTTCTGAGTATCGATCACGGCTTCGGGCCGGATATCGCGCAGCGGTCCGAGGCCGACCCGGCCCAGCGCGATCGCGGCCAGCGCCCGTGGATACACCGAGAACCGGCCACCGCCCCGGCTGATATCGATACCGTCGATCCGCTCCCGCTTCGGCGCGCCCGGATAGCGGGCGGTACGCAGCGTCACCTTCACCCCGCGGGCTGCGAGTTGCGCGCCGACCTGTTCGAGGTACCGCTCGCTGCCGCCGCCCTGTGGATGACCGGTATCACGCCAGCAGAGCAGAAGTACTTCGCGCACGTGGGACTTCTCCGGTCGGCTCGGGTCCCGTGGACGGGACATGGGCATCGCGGTACACCTTAACGCCCGGACGCGTCCGGCAAGTCGCCCACCTGCGTGTCCATTCGATATCGAAGACCGGTCACCGGGGTTTCCCGGCTGCGGAATCTGTCACCTGTCACAATATGCGAGACTCGGCATCGTGCTCGACGCCGAGGAATCTCCTGTGGACCGGACAACGCCCGCCGCGGGCGGTGGAATCGTCACCGCGGCCCGGTCCCGTCGCGAGCCGGACGACGCCGCCGGCCCGGCCGCGCTCCGATCGAAGCCGAATCGTTTCCGGTTCGCGCGCCGGGCCACGGTGCGCCGGTCGCTGCGCCTGCTGCACAGTTTCCGGTTCGAGCAGACCGATCCCGCCCGGTTCTACGGCGGTATCGCCACCGACAGCGCCGATATGCTCGCCGATTTCTATGCCGATCTCACCGGCCGCGATCTCACCGGTGCCACCGTGCTCGATGTGGGCGGCGGCCCCGGCTATTTCGCCGACGAATTCGCCCGGGCGGGCGCCCGTTATATTCCGGTGGAACCCGATCCTTCGGAGATGCACGCCGCCGGTATCTCGGTACCGGCCGCGGTCCGCGGTTCCGGAATGGCTCTGCCGTTCCGGGACAACGCGGTCGATATCTGTTTTTCGTCGAATGTGGCCGAGCATGTACCGGATCCCTGGCGGATGGCCGACGAGATGGTGCGGGTGACCAGGCCCGGCGGGATGATCGTGCTCTCCTACACGGTCTGGCTCGGCCCGTTCGGTGGTCACGAGACCGGACCCTGGCACTATCTCGGCGGAGAGTACGCGGCCCGCCGGTATCGGCGCCGGACCGGTAAGGAGCCGAAGAACCGGTTCGGCATCTCCCTGTTCGCTGTCCGGGCCGCCGACGGTATGCGCTGGTCGCGGCGTGCGCCCGCGCACGTTCGCGTCCTCTTCCCGCGCTACCACCCACAATGGGCTTGGTGGCTGGTGCGCGTACCCGGCATTCGGGAGCTACTGGTGAGCAATCTGGTGGTGGTCGCGAGCAAACCCGGCTGATCTACAGCGCCACCTGGGCGCGGCTCCGCCCGATCCGGTGCCGCCAGCCGCTGCGAACCACCGGTTCGGTTCGGGTCCACGGGGATTCCTGAATCGCCAGCCCGACGGTTTCGAGGGTGGTGAGCCCGACCAGATCGGCCAGTCCGCCGACCATCGCCACCGCCTCGGCGGCTTGTATGGCTGCTATCGCCTGCTCGGTGGTCAGGGTCCGTCCCGGTAGGAAGGAAACGACCCACCCGCCGCTGCCGACGCTTTTCGCCTGATGGTCGGTCCGGTCGCTGGTCATCAACGACCGATCGATCACTTGCACCGCCATGAACACCTCTCCCAATCGCGGGTATTCGGTTCGATGAATGGAGCGAGCTGATATCTGGCTAATATCATGCGCCTTCCAGCAACAAAACGCAATAGTGCGTTCGATGAAATACGTACCGGGAGGTCGGGTTTCGGCTCGGCCGCCATCTGAGACGATCCGGAACGAGAGCGTGACACCACGGCGGAATTCGCGAGTTCGCTTCGCGCACAAAGCAACACCCGCACAGGCCGAAAGTTTTTCACAGGCCCGTGTTTCCGCCGCGCAGAAACGCCGCGGGCGCGAAAGAAGACTTATCGCAGACGATCTCGCGAGCCGCGGCGGAACAATTCGTGTAGCGAACTAATCAATAGCCGGCAACGCGCGCAAGACGGGCTGTTCTCCGCCGGTCAGCGGATCGTCGACCACCTCGACGCACCAACCGTCCGGAAGCGCCGATTGCAGCCGGCCCGCGACACGGTGCAGCGGTGTACTCACCGCGGTATCGGCGGAGAATACCGGGGGGACATATCCGTCGGCCATATTCCAACCACCTCTCGAGGGTGATCGGCTCGGTCACGAACAGCTACGGGCGTGAGCCGATCGGGCGTTTTCCGGACGGTCCAATCGGGAGTGCGCGGTCGTGAGATCAAGTACGCGTCCAGAATAGGGCACCCGGCCACGTCCGACACGCGCCCGTCCGGGCTCGGGCCCGGGCCGCAATACACCCGTGACCCGCGGCGAACGGAGGTTCGCCGCGGGTCACGGGCGGGAGTTCGGGCACGTCACCCGGGCACCCGGATGACCGCTGTCGTTACTGCACGCGCTGTTTGAGCGCCTCGAACTCGTCGCGCACGCCCGAAGGCAGTTTGTCGCCGACGAACTCGAACCATTCCTCGATGAGCGGGATCTCGGACCGCCATTCGTCGATATTCACCGCGAGCGCGGCGTCGACATCGGCGGCTTCCACATCGAGGCCCGCCAAATCCATCTGGGCCGCGGTCGGCACATGACCGATCGCGGTGCTCTCGGCATCGGCCGAACCCTCGATCCGGCCGACGATCCACTCCAGCACCCGGGAGTTCTCACCGAAGCCCGGCCACAGGAAACGGCCGTCGTCACCGCGCCGGAACCAGTTCACGTAGAAGATCTTGGGCAGTTTGGCCGAATCGGCGTTCTTACCCAGGTTGATCCAGTGGCCCAGGTAGTCGCCCACGTGGTAGCCGAGGAACGGCAGCATGGCCATCGGATCGCGGCGCACGGTGCCGACCTTGCCCTCGGCGGCCGCGGTCTGCTCCGACGACAGCGTGGCGCCCATGAACACGCCGTGCTGCCAGTCGAAGGACTCGGTCACCAGCGGCACCGTGGTCTTGCGGCGGCCGCCGAACAGGATCGCCGAGATCGGCACACCCTGCGGATCGTCCCATTCCGGGGCCAGCGTCGGGCACTGCGACATAGGGGTGCAGTACCTGGAGTTGGGATGCGCGGCCAGTGTCTCGGTATCCCGCAGGTACCAGTCGTTGCCCTTCCAATCGATCAGATGATCGGGCTCGCCTTCCAGGCCCTCCCACCACACATCGTTGTCGTCGGTACGCGCGACATTGGTGTAGACGGTGTTACCGGCCTCCAGCGTCTCCATGGCGTTGGGGTTGGAGGAGCGGTTCGTACCGGGCGCGACACCGAAGAACCCGAACTCCGGGTTCACCGCGTAGAGGCGGCCGTCCTTGCCGAACCGCATCCAGGCGATATCGTCGCCCAGTGTTTCCGCACGCCAGCCCGGCACCGTCGGCTGGATCATGGCGAGGTTGGTCTTACCGCAGGCGCTGGGGAATGCGGCCGCGATGTAATAGGCCTTGTTCTCCGGGGAGATCAGCTTGAGGATCAGCATGTGCTCGGCCAGCCAGCCCTCGTCGTGGGCCATGGCCGAGGCGATCCGCAGCGAATAGCACTTCTTGCCGAGCAGCGCGTTCCCGCCGTAGCCGGAGCCGTAGCTCCAGATCTCGCGATCCTCGGGGAAGTGGGTGATGTACTTGGTGTCGTTGCACGGCCACGGCACATCGGCCTGGCCCTCGGCCAGCGGCGCGCCCACCGAGTGCAGCGCCTTCACGAAGGGCCGATCCGTGCCCAGCGAGTCCAGCGCGGCCTGCCCCATCCGGGTCATCACCCGCATGGACACCACGACGTATTCCGAATCGGTGATCTCGACACCCAGCTTCGGGTCGTCGGCACCGAGCGGGCCCATGCAGAACGGCACCACGTACATGGTGCGGCCCTTCATCGAGCCCCGGTAGAGCTCGGTCATGGTGGCCCGCATCTCCGCGGGATCCACCCAGTTGTTCGTCGGCCCGGCGTCGTCGGCGGACTTCGAACAGATGAAGGTGCGCGATTCGACCCGGGCCACGTCGGAAGGATCGGATAAAGCCAGGAACGAGTTCGGCTTCTTCTTCTCGTCGAGCTTCTGGAACGTGCCCGCCTCGACGAGCTGAGTGGTGAGCCGGTCCCATTCCGCGTCGGAACCGTCCGCCCAGACGACTCGCTCCGGCTGAGTCAGTTCGGCGACCTCCTGAACCCAGGCGAGCAGTTCGCTGTGTTCGGTCGGCGCGGTGCCGTCGGATCCACGAAGACCGGGAATGGTCGCTGAGGTCATGAAATTTCTCCTGAAATGGGCGGCGAAGGTTGTCTCCGCCCTGGCCCTTGGGCCCGTGACCAGCGCGAAAACACCTAGCGCCACCATTGGCGGGTAAGGCCTCCGCAACGGTCCATCCTGTGCACCGCCGGATCGAGGCAGTGTACTCAGGGCGAAGCGGACGCCCAGGTTCCTGTCTAGAGGTTAACGCGGTATTGCGCCCCCTATGGAATCGGGTTGCCGATCAATAGGGGTGGACAAACTAATTTCCGGTAGCCGGTGTCCACTGCTCCAGTATCCGCCTGTCACGGGCGCAGGCGGCGAGCCGGCCGGGTTGCCCGGTGGTGGCGCGGCGCAATGCCGTCTCCAGTTCGGCGACCCGGCGATCCACATCCACCATGCCCGCCGCCGCGGCCCGCACCATTTCGTCGGACAACTCGGATTCGGTCTCCACCAGCGCGGTCACCGCCCGCTGTTCGAGCTGGGCTTTCACATTGGCGACCGCGTCGACGACCCATTGCCGCAGATGATCGCGGTCGGCGAGCTGACGGCGTGTCTGCACCACCCACGCGGCGGCGCCCGCACCGAGCAGCAGAGTGACCGGGACGCTCGCCGCGTCGAGCGCCGGGACGAGCGCCAGTGGCGACACCATCAGGCGTCCCAGACCGACTCCGGCCGAGGCGCCCAGCACGATCATGAGGTGATCTTCGACACCCCCGTGTCTGGGTTGCGGATCGGGGCCGAGCGTGGGTGCGGGCTCGTACCGCAGGGCGGGCGCGCCCTGCGGCGGAGCCACGCTGGCGGGGTGCGCGGTGGCCGCCCGCACCCGCAGCTCGGTCAGCCGGGCGGCGATATCGCTGTCCACCGTGGCGGTCAGCTGCACGACGGCCTGCCGCAATCGCTCCGGGAAAGCCCGGCGGCCCGCCCGGTCCATACTGTCCAGTTCCGCGCGGGCCTCGGTATGCAGCGCCCGGACCCGCGAGCCGACCTGGGTGAGCAGATCGACCCGGGCCAGATTGATCTGCGCGCGCAGCGTGGACACCGCCACCGCGCGCCCCCCGTCGCGGTCGGCCAGCAACCGGGCCCGTTCCGCACGCAGCGACTCCGTCTCCGAACCCGACCGCAGCAGCGCCTCCTCCTGCGCGATGCGCTCCCGGGTTCCGGCGACGACCTGCGCGACCGCGGCCGCGCGGCGCGCACTCGCGGTCGCGTCATCGGTGGTGAGCGCGATCAACCGGGCATGCAGCGTGGCGAGTCCGGACCGATCGAGCAGCGTCGAATCGGATCCGGTCCGGGCAGCCATCGCCAGACGAGCCGAAACCGGCACGATCTCGCAATCCAGATCCGCGGCGGCCAGCAGTTCGGCGCTGCGGTCGCGGACCAGCCGCCAGTCCCTGTGGGCGTGGGTGCCGTTCAACACCAGCAGCACCCGGGCACCCTCGGCGCTCAGCCGGCGCACGGTATCCAGTTCCGCGGCGCCGATCACCACCCCGGCATCCAGGATCAACAGCAATACCGTGCCCGGCACCGCGCTCACCCACGGATCGGTGGTCGGAGCGCTCAGTTCCACCCGCGGTTCGAGGCGGGTCAGTTCGGTGCGCAACAGCGCGGTGTTCGCATCGTCGGCACCGATCAATGCGACCGCGGCCGCGGAGCCGGTCACCGAGATCGTGCGCAGCAAAGCCATGCCCTGCGGATTCCAGCGCGCCACCACCTCGGCGACCGGGTCGGGCAGTCCGGATTCCGGGGAAAACTGCTCGGCGGCGGTTTCCGGAAGACCCGCCGGTGCCGCCGCCGGGCGCCGGTCAGAGTCCGACACTGCTCATCCGTTCCCACATCCGGACATATCCGTTGTGGACCCGGACGGCCGCGCGGCGGGCGGCCGGCGACATCTCACCGGCCACCACCGCGCGCCACCGGACGGCACGCGTCAGGGCGTCGTCGGCGTCCTCCGGTTCGGGCCGGGGGTAGCCCGCGGCCAGATGAGCGACCTCGGGGTCGACCAGACCGCCGCACAGGGCGAGCCACCGCGCCTCGTCGGTGTCCAGGTATTCGGTGATCAACGCCCGCGCCCGGCCGCGCCCGTGCGGTACCGCGCGCGCCGCCAACCGGGTCAGGTCGTCGATCAGCGCGCCGGCCCGCCGGGATACCGCCTGCTGGTAGCGCTGCCCGAGCAGCCGCGCCACCGGATCGATCCCGCTGGCCGTGTGCAGGATCTGCAGCACGGTCGGTGGCGCGAGTTCCGGTTCGCGTTCGAGGGCGGCCAGCACGCAGGCGAGGCCGTACAGGTCCCAGTGTTCGAGCAATTCCGCACGTTCGGCGGTATCCGGGCCCGCGGCGGGGGAGACGAACGCCTCGGCGGATACCGTCGCCGCGGTACCGGATCGCGCCAACCGGCGCAGCAGTGCCAGGTCGGTTTCCCGGAAGGCACCGGAGACGGTCCGCGCGGCCAGCGATCCGACCACGGGGAAGGCGGGGAGGCCGAATTCCCGGCCGAACCGGCGGGCCGCCTCCACCGCGTCGGCCCAGCCGGTGCCGATCGCATCGGCCTTGTTCAGCACGAGGATCGTGCGTTCCGGGCGCAGCGACGCGAGAATCCGGCGGTCGCCCGGCGAGGGGGTACTGGCCAGGACATAGACGACGATATCGGCGTCCAGCACCGGATCGGGGAACCCCGGTTCGTCCACCGGGGCGGTCTCCACCCCCGGCTGCAGGCCGAGCGCACCGGCCACCGTGCTCCGCCCCGCCCGGGTGCGCCCGGCGACCTGCGCGCGGGGCAGGGTCCGCCAGCGCTGCGCCGCCACCTCGATACCGCCGGCGATCCCCGCGTCCGCACCATCGCCCATCCGGAGCGTGGAGATCATCCGGTCCAGCGGATCCCCCGCCCCCACCTCACGCATATATCGGTTCGATCCCTCTACTGACGACACCCGCCGGCCCCCCTTCTTCCGGTGCGCATTCTGTCAGAACCGGGGCCGCGACGCGGCGGACGCGGACCGAGTCCCTGCTACCAACCGGTAGCCCCTACCGGTCCGTTGCGGCCCGGAACCGGCCATGCTGGACAATAGGGCTGTGAACGACGCCGTGCACCCCAGCTCCGAGTCCGTTCCGGTCGCCCTCTCGGAAACCTCCGGTGATACCGGAGGGCAGCGGCGACGGCACGCCGGCTCCCGCCTCTACCCGCGGGTCACCAGTTTCCGCTCCCGGCGCGGTGCGCTCACGCCCAACCAGCAGCAATCCTGGGATCGCAGCTGGCCGGTACTCGGCCGCGAGGTCGCCGACGAACCGCTCAACGCCGACGCCTGGTTCGGCCGCCGGGCGCCGCTGGTGATCGAGATCGGCTGCGGCACCGGCACCGCGACCGCCGCCATGGCCCAGGCCGAACCGGACCTGAATCTCATCGGCATCGAGGTCTATCAGCCCGGTTTGGCCCAGCTGGTCCAGCGCATCGAACGCGAGGAGATCGGTAATATCCGGCTGCTGCGCGGCGATGCGGTGGATGTGCTGGAGAACATGATTGCTCCCGGATCGCTGACCGGGGTGCGGGTGTTCTTCCCCGACCCGTGGCCCAAGGCCCGCCACCACAAGCGCCGCCTGCTGCAACCGGCCACGCTGGCCCTCATCGCCGACCGGCTGCGACCGGGTGGTGTTCTTCACGTGGCCACCGACCATGCCGGGTACGCGGAGCATATCGCCGAGGTCGGTGCGGGTGAGCCCCTGCTCACCGGGTTGAACGAGGCCACCGGCGGTACGAGCGCCGAGCGCCGGGCCGCCGCGCCGATCGGTTTCGAGCGGCCGGTGACCAAGTTCGAGAGCAAGGCACACACCGCCGGTAGTGCGATCAACGAGTTCATATGGGGCAAGATCGAATGATGAGCGTCAGTGATATGGCCCCGGCCGGCGACGAGGTTGCCGGAAGTCTGCACGAATCCGGCGACGAGGCCGTGGGCCCGGAAGCCGACGGACTGCGGCGGGTCCTGCTGGTCTGGGACGCACCGAACCTGGACATGGGTCTGGGTGCCATCCTGGGCGGGCGCCCCACAGCCGCCTACCGGCCCCGTTTCGACGCGCTCGGCCGGTGGCTGCTGGCCCGCACCACCGAGCTCTCGGTCGGCGAGAAGCAGCGGCTGGAACCCGAAGCCACCGTGTTCACCAATATCGCCCCCGGAACCGCGGATGTGGTCCGGCCGTGGGTCGAGGCCCTGCGCAACGTCGGTTACGCCGTTTTCGCGAAGCCGAAGATAGACGAGGATTCCGACGTCGATTCGGATATGCTCGGCCATATCGCGCAGCGCACCCGAGGTGCGGGCCTGGCCGGGATCATCGTGGCCTCCGCCGACGGGCAGGCGTTCCGCGAGCCGCTCGAACAACTGGCCGACGACGGAATCCCGGTTCAGGTGCTCGGCTTCCGCGAGCACGCGAGTTGGGCAGTAACATCCGATACTCTCGAATTCGTCGACCTCGAGGACATCCCGGGAGTTTTCCGTGAACCGCTGCCGCGGGTGAGCCTCGACTCGCTGCCCGACGAGGGTGCCTGGCTGCAGCCGTTCCGGCCGCTGTCGGCGCTGCTCACCTCTCGCCCCGCACAAGGAGTCGCTTAAGTGTTCACCCGCTGGGGCGATCTGGTCTATCGGTTGCGATTCGCCGTCATCGGAGTTGTCGTCGCCGGGATGCTGGGCCTGGGGGCCTATGGTCTCGGGCTGGCGGACCATCTGAGCTCCAGCGGTCTGTTCGATCCGAACTCCGAATCCGTCAAGGCCGCCGAACTCTCCGACGGAGCGTGGGGGCGCGATCACCAGGCCGATGTGCTGGTGCTCTACACCGCGCCCGAGGGCCAGACCATCGACAGTGATCCGGCGTTCCGGGACAAGATCGTCGACAGTCTGAACCGGCTGCCCCGGGAGCATCCGGATCAGATCGCCAAGGTCAACGCCGCCTACTGGAAGACCGAGACCGGCGAATCGCAGCCGTCGGTATTCGGTTCCAAGGACAAGACCAAGACCTTCGCCTCCATCGCGATCGTCGGCGACAACGACACCGAGATGGTCCGCAACTTCCGGGCCGTCAAGGACGTTTTCGATATCGACGGCGTGAATGCGCAGGTCGCGGGTCTGCAGCCGGTGTCGGGCACGCTCAACGACACCATGGCGCACGACCAGAAGCGCATGGAGATGCTCGCCATCCCCGCTGTGGGCATCCTGCTGTTCTTCATCTTCGGCGGCGTAGTGGCCGCTGCCCTGCCGCTGATCATCGGCGGCCTCACCATCATCAGCGCCAACGGCATCATCATGATGCTCACGAAGTTCACCGAGGTGAACTCGTTCGTCGGCGCGGTGGTCTCGATGATCGGCCTCGGTCTGGCCATCGACTACGGGTTGTTCATCGTCAGCCGGTTCCGCGAAGAATTGGCCGAGGGTTACGACACCCGTGCCGCTGTCCGCCGCTCCGTGGTCACCGCCGGACGGACGGTCGTGTTCTCCGCGACCATGATCATCGCCAGTCTCGGCGGCCTGCTCCTCTTCCCGCAGGGCTTCCTGAAGTCCATGGCCTACGGCACCATCGCCACCGTCGCGCTGGCCGCCCTGGCCTCGATCACCCTGCTGCCCGCCATGCTGAGTGTGCTGGGCAAACGGGTCGATATGCTCAGTTTCAAGCAGATCCGCAAGACCAAATCCGCCGAGGAGGTCGAGGCCAGTTTCTGGGGCCGGGCCACCACCTGGGTCATGCAGCATCCGCTGAAGATCGCCATCCCGATCTGTGTGCTGCTCCTGTTGCTGATCATCCCGGTGAAGAACCTCGCCTTCGGCGGTATGAGCGAGCGTTATCTGCCACCGGACAACGCCACCCGCGTCGCGCAGGAGGAATTCGACCAGACCTTCCCGCTGCGTCAGTCCGATCCGATCCAGTTGATCTTCATCGGCGAGAACACCCGGTCCATCGCGAAAGTGATGAAGGAGGCCGACAAGGCTCCGGGTCTGGCCGACGCCTCCGGCTTCTCGGTTCCCTCCCAGTCGCCCGAACGCAAAGACCTCTTCCGCTCGAGCGCGACCCTGCTCGATTCGGAGAACTACGAACCGACAGTCGACTATCTCCGGTCGATCGAGGTCCCCGACGATGTGACCATGCTGGTCGGCGGTCAGCCGACACTCCAGATGGACAGTATCGACGCACTGCTGGACCGGATCCCGTTGATGATCGCGCTGGTGCTGCTGGTCACCACGGTGCTGATGTTCCTGACGTTCGGGTCACTGGTGCTGCCCATCAAGGCGGCGTTGATGAGCGCCCTGGGCCTCGGCTCCACCCTCGGCATCCTGACCTGGATATTCGTCGACGGTCACGGCGCCGGACTGCTCAATTTCACCCCGCAGGCGATCATGTCGCCGGTGTTGGTGCTGATCATCGCGATCATCTACGGCCTGTCCACCGACTACGAGGTGTTCCTGCTGTCCCGGATGGTCGAGGCCCGCGCCCAGGGCGCCTCGACCACCGAAGCGGTGCGTATCGGCACCGCGCACACCGGGCGCATCATCACCGCGGCCGCGTTGATCCTGCTGGTGGTGACCGGCGCGTTCGCGTTCTCCGATCTGGTGATGATGCAGTACATCGCCTACGGCATGATCGCCGCGCTCATCATCGATGCCACCATCCTGCGCATGCTGCTCGTCCCGGCGACCATGAAACTGCTCGGCGACGACTGCTGGTGGGCGCCCGCCTGGATGAAACGGATCCAGCAGAAGATCGGTCTGGGCGAACCCATCCTGGCCGATGAGCGCCCCGGCGGCGGCGATGTGGTCGACCTGGTCAAGACCACCCCCGTCACCGATCCGGTCACCATGCAGATGCCGGCCTTCGGCACCGAGAAGCAGCGCAAGACGCCGGTACTCAAACGCAGCCGCGAGGAGATCGAGGCCGCCGCGCCCACCGCGCATATGCAGGCGGTACCCAAGGGGCAGCGCAAGGCCGCCGACAAACAGCCCCCGGCCCCCGCGGCCGGCCAGGCGGCATCCAAACAGCAGATGCCCACACCGCCGGACCCGACACGTCCCCGCGCGAACCCGCGCGCCGACGGTTCCGGTGAAT
>JABFXT010000172.1 GCA_013361595.1 Nocardia sp.
GCCCTCACCTGCCCTGGTTGAGTGGTTCATTGCTCATGTAATGAACCATAGAACCCGATCGGGCATTACACAAGCCGCGCGAACCGGCGCTCGGTCCGGCGCGTGCCGATCCGCTGCCGCTACACCCGACGACAGCGGAATCCACAATGAAAACCCCTGGTGGCACTACCGTGATCACGCGAAGCCATCGGATCGACTACCAGGGGGTCGATGAAGTGCTGTCACGCCGGAAGCTTTTCGCCGCGGCCGCGCTCGGCGCCGCGACCGTCGGCGCCGGGAGCCCGCCCGCCCAGGCCACGCCCGCTGTCCTACCCGGCCAACGCGAGTACCGGACACTTGCCATGCGCGGCTACAACCGGCGCTTCGTAGCCCGGCCGCGCCGGATCCATCTCCCGGCCGACGCGGAGGAGGTGCGGCAGGCGGTGGCGAATTCGGTCCGGGACGGCCTCCGCCTCGCCGCCCGCTCCGGTGGTCATTGCTTCGAGGACTTCGTGGACAGCGCGGATACCCGGTCGCTGATCGATCTCCGCGGGTTGGACCGGGTCGAATGGAACACCGAGCACCGCGCGTTCTCGGTCGGTACCGGGCTCACTCTCGAACGGCTGTACCCGGAACTGGCGCGCTGGAATGTGACCGTGCCGGGCGGTATCTGCCGGGCGGTCGGCGTCGGCGGGCATATCAGCGGCGGCGGATACGGCCCGCTCTCACGCAGGCACGGCCTGGTGGCGGACCATCTGTACGGGGTGGAAGTGGCGACCGTCGCGCGCGACGGCAGTGTCGGCCTGATCACGGCGACCAGGGACGGACCGCACGAAGACCTGTGGTGGGCCCACACCGGTGGGGGCGGCGGCAATTTCGGAATCGTCACCCGGTATCTGCTGCGCTCCCCCGGATCCGACGGTTCCGACCCCGCGACCGCGCTGCCCCGGCCGCCGCGCTCGATGCTGAGCACCACGCTCACGCTGCCCGTGACCACCGAGGATTCCTTCCTCCGGTTCATGGGCAATTATCTGGACTTCTACGCTCGGTACCGCGACCCCGGCAACCGGTTCGACGGCCTGTACGCACCGATCAGCTTCCGGCCCCAGCTGACCGGACTGGGCGAGATGCTGATCATCCAGGCCGCCGACGGACCGGATGCCCGGGGTCAGGTGGACGAGTTCGTCTCGACCGTCTGCGCCGAGGTGCGACCCGGTGCGATAGTCGGCCCGGTGGTCGAACGGTCCTACGCCGATACCGTCGCCCAGGTCTACTACGCTGGTACCGCGGATCCACCGCGCGTCAAGACCAAGGCGGCGTATCTGCGCCGGCCCTACAGTGCCGACCAGTTGCGGACCTGCTACCGCCATATCGTCTCGACGGCTTTCGTCGGCGAATCGTCACTGGAATTCCTGCCCTTCGGCGGCGCCGTCAATGCCGTCGCCCCCGGCGCCACCGCCATACCGGCCCGCGATTCGTTCATGAAGATGCTCATCCACGCGTCCTGGCGGCTACCCATCGACGACGACCGGCATATCGGAGTGGCCCGGCAGCTGTATCGCGAGGTGTATGCCGATACCGGCGGGGTGCCGGTACCCGGCCCGGACAACGGCGGCAGCTACGTCAACTATCCCGACCCCGATCTGGCCGACCCGGAATTCAACCGGTCCGGTATCCCCTGGCACGCCTTCTACTACGGCGCGAACTACCCGCGACTCCAGCAGGTGAAAGCGCGATGGGATCCCAACGATGTATTCCGGCACCGGCTCTCGGTCGAGCTGCCCTGAACCCGCATCAGGTCAGCGCGAACACCCGGCACGGCCCGCCGGTGCCACCCACATGTTTGGGCGCACCGACGACAACGGTGGCACCGGCCGGCGGCGCCGACGCCAGATTCGCGAGTAGTTCGACTCCGTAGCGATCGGAATCGAGAATGGCGGAGTGGGCACCGAAATCCGGGTCGGCCGCCCGGTCGAGGCTCAAAGTGTCCACACCCGCACCCACGATTCCCCGTTCGCTCACCAGGAATTCGGCGGTCTCCGGGGCGAATCCCGGCGCGTGTGGCGTGCCGGCACCGTCGAGGTTCACGAACGCGCCGGGCACCTCCAGCCGGCGTTCCCATCCCGAATACATCGCCACGAACGCCCGCTCCGGAATCCGGCCGTGCCGCGATTCCCACGCGGCGATATCGTCCACGGTCACCGCCGCGTCGGCGTCGGCGCCGGCCCGCGCGCTGATATCGACCACCACCAGCGGAGCGACCAGGTCGCGCGCGGCGATCTCCGCGGTGGACTCGGTGCCGCGACGATGGGTCGGCGCGTCCACATGGGTGCCGGTGTGCTCCCAGTACGCCAGCAGGTTCTGGTCGAATCCGCCCGCCGCCTCCCAGGCGACCGGAACCATCGAGAACGGTGGTACACCGGGCCATGTCGGGGTCCGCGCACTGAGCGCGTGGGTCAGATCCACGACACCGCCCCCGGCGGCCCGGGCGGGCGCCGCGGGTAGGGCGGCACCCAGTGCGACCGCCGCCCCGGCGGCCCGGAGGAAAGCACGCCGACCCGGGCGGGGCAGGTCGTCGGCGGCCGCGCGGAGGTCTCGGATGATCTGTGGTGTGCACATTTCGCGGGGAGCTTATTCGAGGCCGGGCCCGATATCGGCGTATGCCACGCGCGATACCGAAATCATCCGGGGGATTGCCCGCCCGCGACCGGCGGGGGGCACCTCGGTCCTCGGGTAGATTCCCCGGCGTGACCACCGAGGATCGTGGACCTGTCTTCGACGGCGTGCGGATCGGCAGGCCGGCGACCGGCGCGCTGATCGATGCGGGTTACCGCACGATCGGCGAACTACCCGAACGACTCGACGAACTGCGCGAGCTGCACGGCGTCGGACCGCGGGCGATCCACCTCCTGGCCCAGGCGCGGCAGACCGGGCGGTGAGATCGCGTCGACGGGAAATCGCACGGGCCCGGCCGGTAGTGGCCGGCCGTGGTCCCGGCGGCAGCGGCGGTCCGCCGCGCCGTTCAGACGACGCGCCGGTAGGAGAGGTCCGGCCACGGCGGTCGGCGCAGCACCGCGAGAGCGGCGATCACGGCGGCGAGCAACCCGATCCATTCACCGAGTTGCGCGATCCGGTTGACGTCCACCGCCGGAACCCAGGTGGCCGCACTGTCACGAACGACGAAGATCCCCGCGGGCCGCATCGCCGAACCGGGAAAACTGCCGCGACGAGAGACGGTGATGACGATGGCGCCGTCCGCTGTCTCGAACGGTTCTCCATATACGGGCGTGTCGACCGCGGCCGGGCCCAGTCGTTCCCGAATCACCATGTGTACTACTCCGATTCCTCGTACCGGCGTGCACCGGGACCGGTGCGGTGGTCTCCGGAAGACTACGGCGCGTCGGGGTGGCACCGGTGCCGATCGGGACGACACGGGTTCGGCCGGACCCCGTATCAACTCAATACGACGGAACCGTCCGGGTCGACCCGCCACGCGGGGTTGTGGGCGATTTCCCAGACGACGCCGTTGGGGTCGGCGACATGACCGTTGAACACCCCGCCGAACTCGCTTTCCGTGGGTTGTTTGAGCACGGTGCCGCCGGCACCGGCCATGAGGCCGACGGTCTCGCGCACCTCGTCACGACTATCGACATTGTGCGAGAGGGTCAGACCCGATACCGGGGCGCGGTCGGACCCGTCGGAGATATCGGCGTTGAACTTGTCCGCGTGGAAGAACCCCAGCACCAGGCCGGGGGC
>JABFXT010000189.1 GCA_013361595.1 Nocardia sp.
GGACAGTACTATGCCCGTCGGCCGGTGCGTGTTTCGTGGGCGATCCCCCGACCCACCGCGTGGGCCAGCGGTCCGGCACGACTAGGCCGTCAGCGTGGCGACGATCTCGTCCAGCGGAACCTGACGCTGGTCGCCGGTCTGCATATCCTTCAGTCCGACGGTCCCCTCCGCCAGGTCGCGGTCGCCCAGGATCAGGGTGTACCGCGCGCCGGACCGATCGGCGGCCTTCATACCGCCCTTCACCCCACGATCGCCGTAGACCAGATCCACCCGGACACCCGCCGCGCGCAGCTCACCGGCCAGTACCACCATGCGCTGTTTGGCGGCCGCACCCAGCGGGACGCCGAACACCTCGCAGCGGGCCGGATCCCCCGCCGTGACCCCCTCGGCCGCGAGCGCCAGAACCGTCCGGTCCACCCCCAGGCCGAACCCGATTCCGGACAGGGCCTGACCGCCGAGTTCGGCCATGAGTCCGTCGTACCGGCCGCCGCCGCCGATACCGGACTGCGCGCCCAGTCCGTCGTGTACGAACTCGAAGGTCGTCTTGGTGTAGTAGTCCAGACCGCGCACCATCCGCGGATTCAGCACATACGGCACCCCGAGCGCGTCGAGGTGCGCGAGGACCTGGTCGAAGTGGGTCTTCGCGGATTCGGACAGGTGATCGACCATCAGCGGCGCCGCCGCGGTCATCTCCCGCACCTCGGGCCGCTTGTCGTCGAGCACCCGCAGCGGGTTGATCTCGGCCCGGCGCCGCGTCTCCGCGTCCAGGTCGAGCCCGAAGAGGAATTCCTGCAACCGCTCGCGGTACTGCGGGCGGCAGGTCTCGTCGCCGAGCGAGGTGATCTCCAGCCGGAACCCGGTCAGGCCGAGATTCCGGAAACCCGCGTCGGCGACCGCGATGACCTCGGCGTCCAGGGCGGGATCGTCCACGCCGATGGCTTCCACCCCGACCTGCTGCAGCTGCCGATACCGGCCCTTCTGCGGCCGCTCGTAGCGGAAGAAGGGTCCGGCGTAGCTCAGCTTCACCGGAAGCTGGCCGCGGTCCAGCCCGTGTTCGATCACCGCGCGCATCACCCCGGCGGTGCCCTCCGGGCGGAGGGTGACGCTGCGTTCGCTGCGATCGGAGAAGGTGAACATCTCCTTGCTCACCACATCGGTGGATTCGCCCACGCCCCGCGCGAACAGTTCGGTGTCCTCGAAGACCGGCAGCTCGATATGCCCGTACCCGGCGAGTCGGGCGGCGCGGAGCAGGCCGTCGCGTACCGCGACGAACTCGGCCGAACCGGGCGGAACGTAATCCGGCACCCCCTTCGGGGCGGAGAAGCTGCTGGTCTTGGTCACGGTGAACCAGTTTCCCCCACCCGGCCCGGTCGAGTCCAACCGGTTACACCGCATCACGCCCCCGGGCGGCCGGTCCGAGCGATATCCGGGCGTCGCGCGCCGGAGATGGCAGACTCTAGTCCCGGAAGCAACAGACCAGCCGCGACCGGCCGGGCCTGCCGGGTCCGGCCGCCGCACGGGAGGAACGTGGTAGTGCCCAGCAACGAACAACGCCGAGCGGCGGCGAAACGCAAGCTGGAACGACAGCTCGCCAACCGGGCCGAACGCGCGCGCAAGCGTAAGCAACTCACCATCGCCGGATCGGCGCTCGGAGTCGTCGTGGTGATCGCCGCGGTGACCGGGGTGTACTTTCTGACCCGCGGCGGCGACAGCACCGATACATCGGCGCAGAGCAGCGCCTCACAGACGCCGGACGCCTCGCTGTCCAGTACGCCGGGCGCCGCGCCGCCGCCCCCGGCCGCCGCCAAACCGGCCAGTGTGAACTGCAACTACCGTGACAGCGCCCAGCCCGCGTCGAAACCGGTGCAGAAACCGCGGGCCGAGGGTATCCAGACCGGTGACGGCAACTCCTCGCTGAGCATCAGTGTGGACAGCAACCAGGGCCCGATGGGGCTGACTCTGAACAACGCGGAGTCGCCGTGCACGGTCAACAGCTTCGCCAGCCTGGCGGGCCAGGGGTATTTCGACGGCACCAACTGCCACCGGCTCACCCAGGGTGAAGGTCTGAAGGTGCTGCAGTGCGGTGATCCGACCGGCACCGGCAGCGGTGGTCCGGGCTACGAATTCGACAACGAGTACCCCACCGATCAGTACGCACCGAACGATCCCGCCCTCCAGCAGCCGATCAGCTACGGGCGCGGGGTGCTGGCCATGGCCAATGCCGGGGCCGGCACCAACGGCAGCCAGTTCTTCATCGTGTACGGCGATTCGATGCTGCCGCCGAACTACACGATCTTCGGCACCGTGGACGAGGGCGGGCTGGCGACTCTGGACAAGATCGCCGCTGCGGGCCAGGACGAATCCAATGGTCCCGGCGACGGCAAACCCACCCAGCCGGTCACGCTGAACTCCGTCCGGATCGACTGACCCCCGGCACCCGGCCGCCCGGCGCGTTCCGCTCACCTCGGTTTCCGGCGATATATGCTGGTCGGCGCAACGTTGCTAAGACTGTGCCCCCATTTCTCGGGTAATCTCGAAAAAGGGAGTGCGCGTGACCAAGTCGTGCTCGTCGGCCGCAGTTCCGGGCCGGGGCGCCGTTCGCGGGTTCTCCCGGTGTTCGCGTCGCGCCGGGCAGACCTTCGCCGGGCGGTTCGCGGGCCGGTCGGCGGATTCCGATCCGCCGGTTCGGCCCGCTACGCCGGGGCACCACAACATCCAATAGTGCACACCGCAGTATCGGGGAGCAGCCATGTCCGAGGAACTGGACGACATCGGCCGGGAAACCGCGGCCATGATGAAAACGATGTTGCAGATCGCGACATTGGTCGCACTCAAGGCCCGGGAACGCGGTCAGCGCGAGGCCGAGATGCGGGTCAAGATGACCGAGGCCCGCGCGAAAGAGGCCCGGGAGCTGCAGATCCGCGAGGCGCGCGACGCCAAGTCCAAGGATCCGCGCAACCTGGCCCTGGCCCAGACCATTTCACGGTCGGTAGCGGAGATCGGGCCACCGGGCAGCTCGGTACCGCACCGGGACAATCCCGGTTATCGGGGCGTTCAGCTCGAGAAGGACCGCTTCTCGATGAGCTCGTTCGCCGAGAAATCCGATCAGGCGAGCAGCGCCGCCGACGCGGTGCGTTACGACTCGGTGGAGCGGCGGGCGGCCCTGGCCGCACATCTCGCGAAGATCGGTGTCGCACCGGAACTGGCGGCGGCCCGGATGCTGGTCGAGGTGGGACAGGCGACCCCACCGAGCGAAGCGGTACGTACCAGGCCGGATCAGGCACCCGCGGTGCAACGTGCCCGGGAACAGGAACAGCTGGCCCGGGGACTCGAACGCAGTCGTTAGCCACCGGGTCCGGCCGCGAACGAAGAGAATGCCCGTCCGTGTGGACGGGCATTCTCCGTTTCGGCGTGGTGCGGGTGTCAGCCCCGTACTTCGCTACCGGCCGACCGGAGATCCTCGATCGGTTCGGGGCTCTCGGCGGGATCGCTGAACATCCCCTGTGGCGGGGCCGTCAGCGGTAGGGGCACGAGCATGTCCTTGTGCCCGTTGCGCACACTGCAGTACTTGAACGGGCCCTTCGGATCGAGCAGGACCGCCATGTGCTGATCGGCGTGGTCGAGGAACCACACGCTCATCCCGGTGGCGCCGTCCTGACGGAGATGCTCCCAGGCCCGCCACATGGCGTCCAGCCGCGCGATCGCCTCCGTATGCTTCCACCACTCCGGGCACCACACGGTATCGCTCAGATCGCTGACCTGCCGGCGATAGACGACGCTGAGGTAGTTCTCGACGAACTCCACCACGTTCTAGTATGTAGGTATCTGCTGCTCTCGGGAAGTCTCGGTCACCGCGGTCGAACCTCCTGCCTCTCTCCCGGCCCGTTCTCCGGGCCCGGGGGTGTTCCGCCCGGACCGTTATCCGGTTCCGTGGGTGCGCCTGCCGGTTTCTTGTCCAGCACCGTCGGAGCTCCTGCCGGACCGTGGTCCGGCTCCGTGGGTGGCTGTTTGATCAGCGCCGGGGACCCGATCAGATCGGTGACCAGAGTTTTGCGCTGTGGATCGTGCTGTTCGATGGATTTCTTCACCGCGGACGAGTATTCGCCCTCCCACCAGGGCACCGTACGCACCAGCACCGGTGGGGCGCCGGAGGAGAACACGATGGCCCGGCCGCGCGGCAGCGTCGCCAGCGCCTGCACGGTGAAGGTCTTGGAGGATCCGAGCGAACGCGAATAGCTCTTACCGCCCTTGGATTCCGATACCGAGGCCGAGATGGCGGAATGCTCGCCGATGGCCTCCGATCGCTCCCGCAGGAAGTTCGTATCGTCGACACCGCTGCCCAGTACTTTGATATTGGCGGCCGACCACAGCGCGTTCATCCCGTCGTCGCCCCAGCACCGGGCGCCCTGCGCCCACGACTGCAACACCGTCATGACGACGATGCCCCGGGAGCCGAAATGGCTGTACTGCTTGGGCAGGTCCTTCCACCGGACCACGTTCGCCGCCTCGTCCAGTACCGCCAGCAGCGGAATCGGCAACCGCCCGTAGGCCGAACGCGACGCCTTGCGCATGGCCACATCGATCACGGCCTCGGTGAGCGCGCTCACCAGCGGCGCGGCCGAACCCCGACCCTCCAGCGACAGGCTGTAGAGCGTGCCGTTGCGCTCGATGAATTCCAATTCGTCGAACTGGACCCGGGGCAGCTCCTGCTTTTCCACATTGTGCGGCGTGACCCATTTGTGCACGTTGCGCAGTTTCAGGCAGCGCACCATCTTCTTGGCGGTACCGAAGATGCCGCTGCGGGTCCGTGGATCGGCGTTGTACTGGGCGGCCAGACCGGACGCGGAGAAATCGTGGCCTGCCTCGCGCAGGAAGTTGATGGGCTCGATGTTCTGCGGTTCGGTCACCCACTCCCAGATCTGGGTGATGGGCTTGTGCGCTATCGCGGCCGCCAGGAAGAGCCCGGCCAGCAGATCTTCGGCCTCGGGATCGAAGAAGGCGTCGTTGCGGGAATCGGAACCGCTGTCGCTGTCGGCGAAATGACCGGCCAGCCGCGCGGCCCGCATCTCGCACCCGTCGCTGTTCGCGTCCACCCAGGCCAGCGGATTCCAGTACCAGGTGGGGTCTTCGGCAGCCACGCCCTGCGGGTCGAAGACGAAGGTACGACTGCCCTTGGCCTCCCGCACATCACGGGTCGCGTCCACCACATCGCGTTTGTTCGAGGTGGCCAGCACCGGGCCGATGGCGGTGAGGATCGCCGGGATGACCCGCGAGGTCGATTTGCCCTGCCGCGGGCCCCAGATATCGAGATGCAGATCCTCGTAGGAGCCGTACAGCATCGTGCCGTCGGCGATCGCGACCCCGATCGGCACCCCGGGGGCGTCGTTGTAACCGAGCTTGACGCCCATGTTCTGGGCCTTCTCCCGGACACCGGCCTCGGTGAGCGCGGCGATGGCCCCGCCGTTGCCCATCACATCGGCCTTGTCGTCCACGGCGAGCCGGCCCACCAGGCGTTTGGCGGTCGACCGCCGCCGGTACAGTACGAAAAAGGCCAGGGCGAGCAGCACGAGCAGCAGGATCACCGTGGTACCGGTGGGCCAGTGCAGCTCACCCTTGACCATTCCCGCGATGATATCGATCGGATTGATCGGCATGTCCTGCTTCTGCAGCGACAGCATATTGCCCAGATGCAGTGCCACCCAGATGGTTCCGAGGACGGCACCGCCGACGTAGATCGCGATCAGGGTCAGATCGGGCCCGACCGCGGCCGGGTCCTTCAGCGGTTTCTTCTTCGCCATTCCTGCCTCCTGAATGATGCCTGCCGGGTCACCGATAGCCGTCGAGACGCCAGCCCTCGGGCGTGCGTACGACGGTCGCGATGACGGTGGACGGCGCCAGGGGTTCCTCGCGGCCGTCCGGGTAGACGACGGTCTGCTCGATTCCGATCTTGAACTGCTGAACGCCGGGATCGGGCCCGGCCGGGGGACGATCCCCGGAAGCGAAGGTGAATGCCTCCACCCGCGCGCCCGCGGCGGCCCAGTCGCCCCACTGCAGCGATACGGCCGGGGCGCCGGCCGTCGCCGTCGACGCGTCCAGCACCCGCACCAGACTGGGGCCCAGCCATTTCCGCGCCCGCACCAGCGAGGCGCCCGGAACCTCGGTGCCCGGCTCCCACCGATAGATCTCGCGCAGCGCCGCCACCGCGACCCCGTCGGGTGTCACCGGATCCGGGGCGGGCACAGCTTCGAGCTGTCGTGTGGTCGACGTGGCCGCCGTGCCACCCGAACTCACCTCTTCGCCGCTGCCACCGCATCCGCTCAGTACCGTGATGGTCAGCATCAGCATCACCACCAGTCCCGCACCAGCACTCGTCTTCTCGTTCCAGGCTAACCGCCCGAACCTGGTAAACGGCGCCGATCCGCGCGTGTTCACAGCACCCTCCTCACCCGGGCGTCGCCGGGTACCGCGGTTTCGGCCACGCCACCGGGCGAGTCCGCGGTCAGCGCCGGCGCCGCCTGGATCATCTGTCCGTTCCCGCTGTAGATCCCGACCCGCGCGGGTCCGCGCGGACCGAATTCGCTGAACACCAGGTCACCCGGCTGGATCCGGGCGATCGGTACCTCGTTCCCGGCCTCCCACTGCTGCTCGGCGGTGCGCGGCAACGATACGGCGCCGGCGGAGGCCGCGAATACCGCCGCCGAGGTCAGGCCGGGGCCGTCGAGCCCGCCACTGCTGGGCCCCTGCGGGCCGCCACCGCCCCATACGTACGGGGTCCCGAGCCATTCGTGGGCGGCCTGGACCACCTGGTCACCGGCTGAGCCCGTGCTGTCGGGGGTGAACCGCCCGGTCGCCCCGGGGTCCCGGTATTCCGCTTCCATGGCCAGGATGTTGGTGACATAGGGCTGGGTCTCGGAGTAGTGCGCGGCAACCTGATTCGGCATCCCACCCGATGCCAGTACCGCGCCCTCACCCGCGTTGTAGGCCGCGAGGGTCAGCGCGACCACATCGCCCTGGACCCGGCCCTCACCGATCCAGCCGTTGATCTTGTGCGCGATCGCGCACATATATCTGCCCTGCCCGACGATGGCGTCGCCGTCGTCCCATACGCTGGCCACTCCGTTTCCGTCGGCATCGATGACATAGGGCTGACCGTCGTCGGGATTGGTACTCGCGGCGGTACCGGGCAGGAACTGCGCGAGTCCCTGCGCGCCCGCGGGCGAGGTGAGACCGCGCCGGAACCCGGATTCCTGCCGGCCCTGGGCAGCCAGCAACGACGGTGTGACCTCGGGACACAGCGACCCTGCCCGGCGATACCACATCTCCAGTTCCGGCGGCACTTTCCCGCCGGCCAGCGCTCCGCCCTGGGTACCGAAACCACGGACACATGCCGGATCGGTCGAATACGCGCGGGCACCACCCAGATCGGGCGTCGGCGCACCGTCGAGCCAGGGCATCGGGTCGATCTGCCGGCCACCGGTGAAGCGGCCACCCGGCACGACCTCGAAATGCAGATGCGGGCCGCTGGATTCACCGGCCGAACCGACGGCACCGATATGCTGCCCGGCCCGGACGACTTCGCCGACCCGCACCAGTACCCCGCTGTCCCACATATGCCCGTACACCGCGGAGTAGGCGCGGCCGTTGCCCGTATCGATCGAGTCGACGACGATCCAGTTGCCGAATCCCGAGGCCGGACCGGCCGCCACCACGATTCCGTCGGCCACCGAGAAGATCGGTGTCCCGTCGGGCGCGGCCAGATCGACGCCCTTGTGCCCGCCGCCCCGGGACCCGAACACATCGGAGACCGAATACGTCCCGGCGGCCATCGGCCAGCTACGGCCCAGCGGAGCGGCACCCGCCGCGAGCGACGGCGTCGCGGTCAGGGTGGGGTTGGCCGTGGAACCCTCCGGTATCGCGGTCTCCCCCGCGGCCCGCGGATCGCCGGGGGGATAGCCGCCGAGCGGCGGCAGCGTGGTCTGGCCGGGATCGAGCACCGAACCGCCCTCGCAGGGGTCGTCCACGGCCGGCATCACGATGACGAGGATGACCGTCATCAGGCCGAGTACCAGGCCGAGGCAGGTCCACAGCACCGATTTCGCGTTCACCTGGCTCCCGCGGGGGTCACGGATCGCGCCGGGTGTCGTTGAGCGTGTCGGCCAGGGCGCGGTTCACCTCGGCCGCGGCGGCCAGTTGCTGCTGCAGCAGGGTGACTTTGCGACGCAGTGCGGCCGCGTCCATTCGTTCCAGGCTCGGCCCGTCCGCGGCCCGCACCCAGTTGCGCACCGAATTGGTGTGCACGCCGATCTGTTCGGCGACCAACCGGCACGCCTCCGATTCGCTGCGCAACTTGCCGGTCAGAGCTTGGACCTGTTCCACCGCAGCGGCCCGGACCTCCGGCGAGACCCGGCGATAGGACCGATGCGGCATCATGAATCGCTCCCGCCTACCGGGTGTGAACTGTCCGGGGCGGCGGCCTGCTCGGCGGCGTAGCGGCCCGGGTAGGAGGTGAATTCCTCGAAGCGCTGGTTGGTGTCGTGGATCCCGCTGAGTTTCTCGGCGGGAGTGAACTCCATATGGAAGGGGATACCCGGCCGGCGGTCCTCACCGATCTTCAGCAGGAACTTTCCGGTACCCGGCGGCGAAGGTCGTACCTGGCCGGGTCTGAGTGCTTCCCCGGTCAGCGCCTGCGGTGCCGACCAGCTGGTCACCATCTCCTCTTCGGCCGCGGTGAACGGGACCGTACTGTCCAGCCGTTTGATCTCCTCGGCGGGCAGGGCACCGAAGATCTTGGCACGCGCCCGCTCCAGGAAACCGAGGGCCTTGGCGATGGCGGCTTCCGAACCCAGCGACTGCAGATCCTTGATCGTATGGCTGATCATGATCAGCGCGGTCGCGATACCCCGCTGCAGGCGGGTCAGTTCGTCGACCCGGTCGACCATGAAATCACCCAGGCCCAGCACCTGCCACAGCTCGTCCATCACCACCTGGAAGTACCGCTGCGGCGCCATTCCCGCGTCGGTGAGGGTATGCGCTGCCTCGACCGCGGCGAAACCGTCTGCCCAGCAGGCCAGCATGACGGCGGCCTTGAGTTTCTTGTCCCCGTTGGGGATATGCGAGACATCGATGCACACAGCCACCGAATCGGTGTCGATCGGCACCGATGTCTGCCCGTTGAACACCGCGCCGAACGGGCCCTGGGTGAGGGTGCGCAGCGAACGCCGCAGCCCCCGGATCGCCTCGTGGTATTCGGTGGGGCTGTCGGCGCCGGCGTCGAGCAACATCTCCTCACCGCCGGCGACGATGACCTCCAGCAGGTTCTCCATGATGGGCGGCTGATCCGGGGTGTAGCCGCTACCCGGCCGGTACAGGATGCGCAACGCCGTGGAGATCAGCGTCTCCTCGTAATCGCGAACCCTGGCTCCGCGCACCAGTTCCACCAGACCGGCGATCAGCGTGACCTGGCGGGCCCGCAGATCCTGCAGCACCTGGCGCTGCAACTCCGGATGTTCCGCCAGTCGCGGCACGATATCGCCGAGTACCCCACCGGCGAGCGGATTCAGCTTGCCGTGCCCGTAACCCAGGTCGATCACCTGACCACCGACGAGTTCCACCAGACGCCGGTAATCGGGTTTCACGTCGGCGAGTACCAGCGGGGTGATGTTCTGCGCCACGCCGCCGAGCACGATCCGGCGCACCAGCGAAGATTTGCCGAAACCGTTGAGCCCCAGCACGAAAAGGCTGGGCGCGGTGATGAAACTACCGCGCATGAACCAGTTCATCGGATCGAAGCACACCGGCGAGCCGGTGTGCAGATGAGAGCCGAGCGGGGTACCGATCAACGGCGCACCGGCGCCGACCGACCACGGCCACAGGCCCGCGACCTGCGCGGTGGTGGCCCGATATTCGACCGGCCGGCCCACCACGTTCATCCGGCCGCCGCCGGCCCCGGCGAAGCCACGCTCGGTGAGCTGGGCGGTCTGCCGGTCGAATCCGTCCTGGTATTCCTGTTCGGCGCGAGCGGCGTAGTTACGGCGACGGATATCGTCGGTACGGACCCGGAAGGTCGCCCAGGCCGCGCGCAGACCGGCGCCCTCCCGGCTCACCTCCTCCAACCGGGAGCGGGTGGCCGCGTCCAGCAGCTGCGGACCCGATTGCCGACGCTTTTCGGCGCGCACCTTCGCCCGGCGGGCAGCTTTGTCGAATTCCGGTGTACCCATCGCCCGGTCGGCGGTGGTGTCGACCCGGTTGCGCCGCGTTCGGTCCCGGCCACCCGGATCCCCGGCCCGCGCCGCACGGGACCGGCCATCGGCACGCGAGCGCTCGGTATCGCCCCGTTCGGTACCACTGGACGTGCGGTGCCCGTCCCGGTCGCCCCGCCCGCGCCGATCGTCGTCCCGGCCCGAATGCGCCCGATCGCCGGTGGCGACCCGGGTTCTGTTGCGCTCCCGTACGGGGGGCTCGTGCTCGCGTGCCATCAGTAGTTCACCCCGCCAATGCCTTGGGAATGGTCGCGTGCTCGGGCAGGATCACCCCGCAGCCGAGCGACGCCGCGAAGGCCGCCGCCTGGTAGCGGTAGCAGCGACGGATCTTGAGCCGGGCCTGTGTGGACAGGTCGCGGGTGATCGCCTCGATCCGCGGCAGATCGCCACGGTGCGGTTCGGTGATGGTGACCAGCGCGCCGAAACGGGTGACACCGTGGCCGCGCGCTTGTTCCTCCCGGGCCTGCTGGGTCGCGCCGACCCGCAGCGTGGCCGACGCCGATACGACGCCGCGTTCGCTCTGCTGGGCGACCAGGGCGTTCTTGAAATCGTCGTCGACGATCTCGGCCGCGTCGGCTGCCGAATGCGGCCGGTACACAATGGCGATCCGCTTACGCGGAACCTCCGGATTGGGCGCCAGCAGCCGCTGCAGCACCCGCTCGTCCACCGCGCCCTCCGGCGCGGTGTCCATTTCCCAGGTGACCGTCCGGCCACCGTCGTGCACGAGGTGGTCCCATTTCTCGTCGTGCGATACCGGACCGGCGTCGGCCCAGTCCAGGCCGTGGCCTTCGGGTTCGCCGGCCGCCACCTCGAGATCGGCCTGCGAGGCCGGGTCGTAGCTGCGCCGGATGAACGAGATCACCTCGTCGGCCGACATCGGCTGAGCGCGGACCCCCGCTTCGGCCAGCGCCGCGCAGATCCCCGGGAGCCGGCGACCGATTTCGACCGCTTCCTCGGCCGGATTCTTCCGGCGCTCGGCCGTGGTGGCCTTGAACGTGATCGCCACCCGGGGCAGCAATTGCACCCGCTCCTGCGGCAATTCGGTGGCCAGTTCGTACATCACCTGCTGCGCCAGATCCGGCGCTTCCGGCCGGGTGATCGTGGAAACCTCGGTGAGCAGCCTGTTCCCGGTTTCCGGGACGGTATCGATCACCGGGACGACGGCGACGATATCGCTGGTCTGGCCGACCGAGGCCAGGAAGGTACCCCACGCCGACACCCAGCGATCGATCACCGGTTGATCCACCGCCTCGTGGCCCTGGGGCCACGCCCGCAGCACCACGGTGTACTGGGCGAACTGCGGAAGGTGGATCATGCCGAAGCTGTAACCGCCGGCATCGATCCCCTCGTAGAGTTTGGAGGGAGCGAGCAATCCCGGCAGCCGGGTGAAACCACCCGGCACCCGGGAGAACCGGCCACCGCGGTACACGTGCTCACCGCGGCTACGCGAACGCATCCAGTGGAACATCATCAATCCCGTCTCGTAGCCCGAACGCCCGCCGCGTCGCATCACCAGGGGCGCCATGATCACCACACCGACCCCGCCCACGATGGCGCCCCACTGGAAACCGCCGATCATGGCGGTGAGCAGCGCGGTGATGACCACGGCGAATCCGAGTACGGTCTCTTCCCACCGCAGCCCGAAAAGACCGGCGCTACGGGGCTTCTGCCATAGGCCGTAGGAGCGGCGTTCGTAGGTTTCGGTGCTGGTCATCGTGGGATGGTGCTCCTACCGAGGTCGGGGGAACGGTTGGTCCAGCCGTCACCCGCGACATCGCCCATGGCCTGGTCGGCGCGGGTCATCCCGGAGGTCGCGGCGCGGGTTGCGCCCATTCTGTTGGCCACGCGGGACGCACCGGACGGTACACCGCCGGTGGACCCGCTCGATCGAGGTCCCGGTCCGCCGGACGGCGCGCCGCCACCGCCGCCGCCACGCGGCGGGGGCATCGGCCGGGGTGCGCCCCCACCACGACCACCACCGGGCGGCGGCGGACC
>JABFXT010000319.1 GCA_013361595.1 Nocardia sp.
CGTTCCGTGCCGAGGCGATCGTGATCCTCCCGCTGTCGATCGCGCTGTTCCTGCTCGGCGCGCGGCTGTTCCGGGCCGGAGTGTTCCGCCCCGAGGGGGCGCGGCTGCGGCGCCGGCTCGTCCTCGTGGGTTTCGGTGTGGCCGCGCCCGTCGATCTGCTGGCCGGCCTGGCCGGGGGCGGTGACCTGGTGCTGATCACCCGCTATGTGGTGGCCCCCGTGGTCGCTCTGGGCATCCTCGCGCTGGTCGCCGAGTTCTACGTGCGTCGCCCGCACACCGGTTTCGCCGGACGCCGGCTGTCCGAAATCGGCCGGGCCGCGCTGAGCTGCTACATCCTGCAGAACCTGGTGGCGTCGATTCTCTGCTACGGCTGGGGATTCGGGCTGGCCGCCCGGTTCGCGCCGACCGCCCGCGTGCCCTTCACGATCGGGATCTATCTGACGGTCTGTGTGGTGATCGCGGTGTTCGCGCACCTGTGGCTGCGCCGGTTCGAACGCGGCCCGGTGGAGTGGCTCTGGAATTCGACCTACCGGCTCCTGAATCGGGCATGAACCCGCATTCGCTCGAATCGGGCACAGCGCCCTCCCGAATCGGGCATAGCCCGGCGTAGTGCGCTGAAACGCCTGCCACAGTGAGCAGACACACCCGTCCGCGGTACCGCTTCCGGCCCGGGTAACTGCCACCATTGACCCGGCCGTACCGGCAGACGACCGGCCCGGGTACCCGGGCCGGGAGCGCAGCTTCGACGGAGGACACGATGGGGACCGACAGCACCGGCGACGAACCCGGCGCACACGCCGCACCGGACGTGCGCGGCGATACCGACACCCGAACCCGGGTCCGGCGGCGCATCCGTATCTGGGCCGGCCCGATCGTGGTGGTCACGCTGCTGATGGCCCTGCTGTCGACGATGTACCTGGGCTATGTGGTCAACCCGGAGAAGAATCTGCACGATTTCCCGATCGCGCTGGTGAACCAGGACGACGGCGATATCCGGGACGGACAGCAAATAGATATCGGTGACCAGATCACCTCGGCGCTCACCGAACGGGTCCCCGCGGACAAGGTGGATCTGCGGGTGACCGGTATCGGCGAGGCGCAGCGGCTGCTGGACAACGGCGAGGTCTACGGCGCCATCATTCTGCCCAGCGATCTGTCCAAACGACTGTCGATCCTCGGCGCGGGCAGCGTGGTGCCCGGTGATATCCAGCAACCCGTGATCACCGTGGTGACCAACCCCCGGACCGGTACCTATGCCACCCAGATCACCCAGACCGTCGCCCGCCAGGCCCTGGTCCAGGTGAACGCCGAGGTGGGCAAACAGTTGACGGCCACGGTCGACGACGAACTGAAGGCGGGCCCGGCCGGCGGTACCGAAGTCTCCGGCGCCGCCCGGCTGATGCTGGCCGAACCGATCCAGGTCCTCATCGAGCCGTACCGGCCGCTACCGGACGGGACCGGGCAGGGCCTGTCCGCGTTCTTCTACACCCTGCTGGTGGTCCTGGCCGGTTTCACCGGCGCCATGATCGTGCACACGATGGTGGATTCGGCGCTCGGCTTCGTGCCCACCGAATACGGACCGTGGTTCGTGCACCATCCCACCTCCCCGCATTCCCGGGTCCGCACGCTGCTGCTGAAGTGGGGGGTGATGGCCGTCGTGGCCCCGATTGTCTCCGGGTTGTTCGTCGGTATCGCCGCCCTGCTGGATGTTCCGCTCGAACACGGCCTGGCCCTGTTCCTCTTCGGCGTCCTGGCGATCATCGCGGTCGGCGTCACCGCGCTGTCGATCCTGGCGGTGTTCGGATCGGCGGGCCTGCTGATCAACCTGGTCCTGTTCATCGTGCTGGGGCTGCCCTCGGCCGGCGCCACCATCCCGCTGGAGGCGACACCGCACTATATGGCCTGGCTGGCCGCCTTCGAACCGATGCACCAGATCTATCTGGGGATCCGCGCGATCCTGTACTTCGACGCCCACGGCAATCCGGGTCTGGCGCGCGGGGTCTGGATGAGCCTCTTCGGGCTGGGTGTGGGACTCGCGCTCGGGCTGGTCTTCACGATCCTCTACGACCGTAAGGGCCTGGAGCGACGCAGCAGCCGTTGAGCACCGCCGCGTCCGGCGGCGACTTGCGCAAGATCGGTCAAGCGCGCCGGACGGCCGACCCGACAGACTCGACGGGTGAACAACCGACGTGACCGACTACGGGAACTGCTGGACGCGGTTCTCGACGAGGACAACACCACGCTCGGGCAGATGGCCGCGGATGCGTACTCCTCGCCCTACCACTTCGCCCGGCAGTTCAATCGCGGTACCGGTGAATCGCCGGTCGCGCTGCGCCGGCGGGTACTGCTGGAACGCGCGTGCTGGGAGCTCGGCGGGGGCGCGGGGGTCACCGAGGCGGCCTTCGCCGCCGGCTACGACAGCGTCGAGGGATTCAGCCGGGCGTTCACCCGGGCGTTCGGCCATCCGCCGAGCGCGACCCCACCGCTGACCGGCCGGGCACCGCGCTGGCTGCCGGCAGTGAACGGAATCCATTTCCATCCGCCCATGTCGCTGTGGGTCGAGGGGGAACCGAAGGGACGCTCCGATATGGACCCGACCGCACTACTGCTGCACCACGACCTCGAGGACACCGCCCTGCTGGTGAAGTCCGCGGCCGGGCTCACCGCGGAGCAGTACCGGCGCCCCCGCGGCTCCGGCGGGACGGTCCTGCCGTGGGACGGCCCCGAGGATTCGGTCGCCGCCGTACTACACCATCTGATCCGCAGCAAAGAGTGCTGGCTGGCTTCGATCGAGGGCGCCGACACCCCGGCCGCCGCCGGTGACGATCCGCCCACCCTCGCGGCACGTCTCGACGAGGTGGGTCCACGCTGGCTGGACACGGTCCGCGAGATCGACCGGCGGGGCGGCTGGGGCGACACCCTGATCGACGCCCTGTGTGATCCGCCGGAGAGCTTCGTCCTGGGCAGCGTGGTCGCGCATGTGCTCACTTATTCCGCGTATCGCCGCCAGCTGGTGCGGTACTGGATACGCGGCACATCACCCGATGATCCCGTCGGCTGGGGCGACCCGATCGAATGGCTGCGAAAGAGAGATTGAGATGACCGACCCGGCGTCACCGCCCCGGACCGTCTACTACACGGCGACCAGCCTCGACGGTTTCATCGCCACCACCGACCACTCACTGGACTGGTTACTGTCCCGCCGGGCCGACCAGGACGGGCCCATGGGAACGACCGCGTTCATGGCAGCTGCCGGCGCGATCGTCATGGGCGCCAACACCTATCAGTGGCTGCTCGACAATCAGAGCGCGCAACCCTGGCCCTACGATATTCCGACCTGGGTCTGCACCCATCGTGAATTCGCACCGCGCACCGACGGCGATGTGCGATTCACCCGAGAGCCGGTCGAACTCGTCCACCAGGCCATGACCGAGGCGGCAGCGGGCAAGAACAGGTGGATCGTCGGTGGTGGTGAACTCGCGGGACAGTTCGCCGACCACGGGCTGCTCGACGAGGTGATCGTCTCGATCGCCCCGGTGACGCTCGGCGCCGGAGCGCCGCTGTTGCCGCGCCGGACGGAATTGCAGGTCACCGAGGTGGCCCACAACGGGGAATTCGCCTGCGCGCGATACACGGTGGTCGCGCCGGACGAGTGATCCGGCGGTGGTGCGGTAGTCACGACGACGACCGCACCGCGCAACCCGGACGAAACCCAAGCCTTCCATGACGC
>JABFXT010000304.1 GCA_013361595.1 Nocardia sp.
GTTTCATCGGTTCGCCCGGAATGAATCTCACCACCCTGAACATCTCCGGCGCCGGGGTCGAGATCGGTGAGTGCACTGTTCCGGTCGCGCGGGCGGCGGTCTCGGATCTGCGTGAAATCGTGTGCGGCATCCGGCCGGAGACGCTGCGGTTGATCGGCGAAGCAGACGAGGGCTTCGCCGTCACCGTGGAACTGGTGGAGGAACTGGGCGCGGATGCGTATGTCCACGGCACGGTTCTGAGCCCCTCCGGCGCGCACCGCGTGAACGTCCGGGTCGACGGCCGCACGCCGCCGCGGATCGGGCAGACGGTGCGGGTGGGTCTGCGCAGCCATGAGGAAGTACATCTGTTCCATCCGGAGACAGGCGCCCGACTGGCGGCCTGAACTGTGTTTTTCCGAGGCGCCGACCGGGCGAGGGCCCGGTCGGCGCCTCGTGTCCGTTCGCGGCGTCGGCGCGGGAATCATCCCGGTGAAACTCGCCCCGCGCCGACCTTCCCTAGCTCTGAATACGTATGTATTGTGAACCCATGCCACTCGATCCGATTGCCTATCAGCCCTATGCCGATCCCGACGACTTCATCCGTGAGGTCACCGATCACATCTGGATCGAGCGCGCGATCGGCCATATCAACGACAACTACGAGCCGGATTCGATCGTGCACGGCGTATACGGCACCTCCACCACCGCGCGCGAGGTGATCGAGGGAACGCTGATGCGGATCTCCACCACCCCGAACCGGGTGGGCCAGGCCGAGGACATCGTCTGGGAAGCGCGCGGCGACGACGCGTTCATGAGTTCCCACCTGGTACTCGGCACCGACCGGGAGAACCTGGAGTACCGCAGCCGCAATATCGCCAATTGCCTGTATCGCCGTGGCCGCATGGTCGAGGAATGGGTCGTGCGCGACGCCCTGTCGGTGGCCCGCCAGCTCGGCCAGGATCCCGACGAACTCGCCCGGCGTCAGGCCTTCCGCGGCTACAGCGGCTCCATGGCCGGTCCGGCTCCCGCCGATGTGATCACCGAGGGTGGCAGCGGTCCCCGCCCGGACGGGTTCCGGCCCGAAGTGGAGATGGTGCTCGACTTCATCGAGTCGGTCTGGAACAACCGCGAACTCGAGCGCGTGGAACAGTTCTGGATCCGCGATCTGTGGCTCAACACCATCGACGACCGCACCATCGCCCGCCCCGAGGGTTATCGCCGCGCCCTCATGCGGATGTTGCGCCCGTTCCCGGGCGGCACCTTCGATAACCGCGATGTAGCGGCCAACGACTCACCTCGCTACGGGGGCCTGCGTATCGCGGTAACCTGGAAATTCACCGGAAAGTACGACGGCATCGCCGATTACGGCCCGCTCACCGGTTCTCCGGTCGAGATCCTCGGCATCTCCCAGTTCCTGGTGCAGTCCGGGAAGATCGTCAAGGAGACCCGGATCTACGACGATATCGCCACCCGCTCGCAGATCTACGCCCACCGCGGCGACGAGCCCTACGTCAGCCAGAACATCTACTGAGCACGGTCCGGGTCGCCGGTGCGTTCCGGCGCGGCGGCGACCCGGTTGCGCAGCAGCATCTGCTGCGCCATCCGCGCCAGTTCCCGGGTCGCCGGCGAGAGCACCCCCGATTCCCGCTGGATCAGCGCGATGGTGTCGTACAGCGGCGGGTCGAAACTCACCACCCGCACCTCCGGCGGGCACGCCGAGCTCGTGGCGACGGCACGGGAGACGATCGTGTCCCCGATCCCCCGGCGGACCAGTCCGAGTGCCGATTCCACCTGCTCCACCTCGATGAGCGGTTCGATCTTCAGCCCGGCGAGCTGGGCCCGTTCGGCCAGCTGCCGCCGGGTCGGCTCCTTCCATCCGTAATGCGCGTCGTAGAGGATCACCGTGGAATGCGCGAACCGCTCGATGGTGACCGCGCTCGCCACCCGCTCCGGCGAGGTGGAGGCGTAGAGCACTTCGTCGCGCACCAGCGGAATCACGCGCAGCCCGTCCGCGTCGATGGGCAGCACCACGAGCCCGGCCTCGAGCCGCCCGTCGGCGACCTCCGCCGCGACTTCCACCGAGTTCATCCCGACCAGCCGGATCCGCACTTCCGGGAACCGGTGGTGGAACTCCTCCGCCAGATCCGACAGCAGGTAGTACGAGGCATTGCGGAGTACCCCGAAGGTAGCGACCCCGCCGGTCAGCGAGCGCACCGATTTCAGCGCTTGCACACCGCTGTCGGCCGAGGCCAGCGACTGTTCGGCGTGGGGCAGCAACGCGACCCCGGCAGCGGTCAGCACCAGCTTGCGCCCCCCGCGCACGAACAGGGTGGTCCCGTACTCGTCCTCGAGGGTCCGGACGAGTTCGGAGACCGAGGCCTGGGCGATTCCCATCGATCTGGCGGCGGCGGTGAAGGTACCGGTACGGGCCGTCACCAGAAATGCGCGCAGCTGCCGGAGAGTCACAGGGCGATCCTATGTGAGAGCTCGTTTCGATCGGGCTTGCCCGTGCTCCGGAGGCCGACCTGGCGGCGGCTCGGTACCGCCCCGGCACTGCGTGATGGGTGCGCGTTGTCGCACCGCCCGCACACCGAGACCCATGCGCGGAGCGGCGAACGTGACAGCGGTTCCGAAACGGCGGGCGGATCTCGTCAGGAGTGCGCGGCGGACAGTGCGGCGGCGCGAGAGCGGACCCGTGCCACGTACCACAAGGTGAACACAGCCGGTACACCGAAGATGAGCAGATGCACGCCGGTGAGCACCCCGGCGCTCGCGTGCGCGAGGAGGGCCAGGACGAGACAGCCCGTGGCGAAACTCGCCGCCCAGACCCCGGTGAGCAAGTATCCGGTGCGAATGAACAGGGGTTGTTCCCAGAGCTCTGGTGGCGTCGACTGTTTGGCGATACCGAGGGTGAACGGAGCGCGCAGGACCAGCGACGCTATGGCGATCACGGCAAGCGCCCCGTTGGCAAGGGCGGGCGCATAGGCGTGGAGCGGAGTGCCCGGGTGGGTGAAAGCCAGTCCGCTCAGGGCACTGAAATACACCAGCGAGCCGATCTCGATTATCAGCCCGTCCACGCTGTACCGAGCACGCAGCCGAAGGACCAACTCGGCCAACGCGATCGCCGCGGCGGTGAGAGCGGCCCACTGCCAGTACGCGGACGGAACCACGGCATAGACGATCCAGGGGGCGAAGGCACGGAGGAAATTCAAGGCGGTGGCCTCCTCGGGACAACAAGCGAACGACTGGTCGGTTTCGACAAGTCGACGCTACCCGGTCTGCCACCCCCGAGAATACATAGGGTTTACCTGTGAAATCCGCAGGACTCAATAGGCTTGTCCATTGACAATGGTCCCCCTACCGTCGAAACCATGAAGTTCACCCCCGCCCGCCTCGCCGAACTCGAAGGCTCCTTCCAGATCCTCAAGCACCCCGGCCTGGACCGCCCGGCCGCACAGCGCGATCCGAAGGTCATCGCCACCGTGTCGGAGATGCTGTCCACGATCGAGAAGGGCGGCCTGGACGCGGTGCTGTCCTATGCCCGCGCCCTGGACGGGTTCGAATCCACCCAGGTCGAGCTGGGCGCGGCCGAATTGGCGCGTTCCGGGGACTCATTGTCTCCGGAATTGCGGACGGCCCTGGAACTGGGACACGAGCGCACCAGCGCGTTCGCCCGCGAAACCCGTTCGCATCTGGTGGATTTCGAAACCCAGCTCGCGCCCGGCCTCACCACCGGCGTGCGCTACGTACC
>JABFXT010000486.1 GCA_013361595.1 Nocardia sp.
GGAAAGATGTACAACGCCAAAGGGAAGCTGTTCGATACGACAGAAACATTCTGGGTAAACGTCGTGACGCGATTTTCGTCGTAGACGAAGAAGAAAGAATGTACGCGTCAAAAATGGACATGAGAGGAAAATTCCATCACTCGAGCCTGCTGGCCGGAGGACCGGTAGCCGGAGCAGGAACCATGCGTGTCGAAAAAGGGGTGTTGACATCCCTGAGCGACCGAAGTGGACACTATCTACCAGCGCAATCCGTCACATACCAGGTCATAGCGCAACTGCGTAGGCTGCGCGTTGCGATGGATCAGGTGTTCATCGATCTTCTGACGCCGGCATAGTGGGAGATTCGGAGATGAATGAAGATCAGCGAGCCGTGGTGAATGCCGTCCTCTACGGTGTTCAGTTCGCAGAAACTCTGAATTCGGCCGAGGTCGACCACACGGCGTCATCCCTGCTGCACTGTCCACTCTGGTCGCTTACTCCAGAGCAGGAGTACCAAGCGATAGTCGATGCACTCGAATCCGACTCGGAAATCGGTTCGATTTTTTCACAAAGACATTCCGAGGCCGCTGTAAGAAAATTTCTGCAACAGGTTGTCGACTGTCTCGATACCCTCCGACCGTGGCCGGATCTGCCATTTCAAGAGCTATCGGAAATCAGGTGCATCGAATTCGCCGATGCTCCGACGGTTGCGCGTGTAGATATGAGTTGGCCGGAAATCGAGACACGAGTAGGCAGAATATTCACCGAATCCCTGCCGGATTCTCGCCAATATCTACTGCTGAGGCTCCGTTCCGGTATCGAAGTGGGATTCGTATGGCCTGGCGAGAATGATGATTTCACAGCGATCGTCGCGCCCGGTGCCTCGGTTCCCGAAGGGGAGATCGTACGGGAGAACGTGGACGCGACCGAGCTCGACTCGACGGAGGTCGTTGTTCTCGGGAAGCCTGCGCAGTAGCCAACCCGCCCGGGCTGTGGATTCACGGATCGCCGGCGAACGGTCGCCGGACCACAGCAACACGCCCCACTGCGGCAGGGGCGCGAGTCATCGGCCCGAGGCAATAGGTGTCGGTGAGCCGGAGCAGACTGTCGATATGCCGGACTGTGCGGTAACACGCCTCGACGCGACGGATTTCGATACCGCGATCGGCCGTTGCGCCATCGCCTGGCGGGCGGACGCGGTGGCTCGCTTCCAGCTGCCCGGCACCGATCCCGGCCGCACCTTCGCCTGCTTCACCGGCGACGACGTGCACCTGATCCCCGTACCCGCCGACGGCCCGCGCGCCGCGGCGGTCGCCGCTGTCCGCGCCCACCTCGACGGTGACCTCGACGACCTCCGCTGGATACCTCTCGACCTGACCGGGCTCCCGGAATTCCACCGGGCGGTGTACGCCGTCACCCGCGCCATCGACCCGGGCCACACCCTCAGCTATGGGGAGGTCGCGCGACGCTGCGGCGCGGCGGGCGCGGCCCAGGCCGTCGGGCAGGCGCTCGGCAGCAACCCGATCCCGCTCATCGTGCCCTGCCACCGTGTCCTGGCCGCCGATCATTCCCTGCACGGCTTCTCGGCGCCGGGCGGAATCGGCACGAAATCGGAACTGCTGGCGATCGAAGGCACCCCGGGCTTCGGCGAACCGACCCTGTTCTGATCGAACCCGGATACCGGCCCGGGGACGCCGTACCGGGTCACCGCCGGGCGAGGATCTCCTCGTAATGGACATTGTTCATGATGCCGAGGACGTTTCCGAACGGGTCCACCACCGAGGCGGTGACGAAACCCGGCCCGCGGGTGGTGATCGGGTCGTATTCGGTGGCACCGAGTTCGAGCAACCGGTCGAAGGTGGCCTGCAGATCATCGACGTACCAGTACAGGATCGCCCCGCCCGGTCCCGGCTCGGCCCGCTTCGGCTGGTACGCGCGATCGATCAGGCCGAATTCGTGCTCGTAGTCACCCACCCGGAACTCGTAGTAGCCGGGCACGGCGAAGTACGGAGCCGTCCCGAGGAACTCGGTGTACCAGTCCTTCGCCGCCTCCAGATCCTCGGCGTAGAAGGTCACTGTCGTCATTCCTCGCAGCATCGCTGCCCTCCTCGGTTGTGGTTCGAGCTGGTGAAACCCATCCTCGCCGCGAAAGTGCTCAACTTCTGAGCACTTTCCCGGGAACAATGTGAATATGCGAGCAGACCGATTGGTGGCGACCCTGCTACTGATGCAGACCCGGGGCCGGGTCACCGCCGCCGAGATCGCGGCCGAACTCGAGGTATCGGTGGCGACGGCCCGCCGCGACCTCGAGGCCCTCTCCACCGCCGGGGTCCCGGTGTATCCACAATCCGGCCGCGGCGGCGGCTGGTCGCTGATCGGTGGGGCCCGCACCGACCTGAGTGGTCTGACCGCGGGCGAGGCGCGAGCGCTCTTCCTGCTCACCGGCCCGGCCGCGGGGACCGTACCGGAGGCGCGATCGGCGCTGCGCAAACTGCTGCGAGCCCTGCCGGTGACCTTCCGCGGCGAGGCCGAGGCGGCCGCCGACGCGGTCGTGATCGATCCGGCCGGCTGGGGCCGCACCGAACGCGAACTACCCGAGATGGTCCAGCGGTTGCAGCACGCGGTGGTGCGACGCCGCCGGGTCGCGTTGCGGTATCGGGGCCGCGCGGGCACGGCGCGCGAACGCGTGGTCGATCCGTGGGGCCTGGTCGACAAGGACGCCATCTGGTACCTGGTGGCCGGCACCGAGCACGGCCGGCGCACCTACCGGGTGGACCGGATACTGCACGCGGAACCGACCGATCAGGAAGCGCACCGCCCGGCAGGCTTCGATCTGCCCGCCGTCTGGACGGAGATCGTGGCGGAGATGGAACAACGCCGCGCGACCACCGCCGCCACCGTTCTCATCAGCGAACGGCTGCTCCCGATCCTGCGCGACCGTCAGGGCCGGCATTGCGAGGTCGTGGGTCCCGCCCCCGGCGGTCGGGTCCGGGTCACGGTCACCGCGCACACCCCGCGGGCGATCGCCGAACAACTCGCGGGCTGGGGCGCCGATATCGAGGTGACCGAACCGGCCGCGGTCCGTCGTGAACTCGCCGCCCTGGGCGCGGAGCTGGTCGAACGCTACGGTGACTCGCGAGAATAAGTGCTCATTCGGTGCGCACTTTTCGCTGGAGAATCGGACCTGAACCCCAGAACCAGCGAGGAGAAATCCGGATATGCCCACTTCCGGCCCCACCGACCCCGTCACCTTCGCCACCGCCGCCGAATACGAGCAGTGGCTGACCACCCACCACGACTCCGCCACCGAGATCTGGTTGAAGATCGCCAAGAAGAACGCGCCCTCCGCGACCGTCACCATCACCGAGGCCCTCGACGTCTCCCTCTGCTACGGCTGGATCGACAGCCACCGCCGCAGCCTGGACGCCGGCCATTATCTGCAGCGGTACTCCCCCCGGCGCCGGAAGAGCCCCTGGTCACAAATCAATCGGGGCAAGGCCGAGATCCTGATCGCGGCCGGGCGGATGCGGAAGCCGGGTTACGCGGCCATCACGACGGCGCAGGCGGACGGCCGCTGGCCGGCTTCGCCGGTGAGCAGCTGATACTCCGGTGGTCGTTCATTGCGCATCCGGACGCGTCACCGGCCACTCCGCGGGCCGGCCGGCGGCCGGTGTTCCGGTTCCCCGTCCCGGGAACCGTCCACCGCTCTCCGCTCCCGGATCCAACCGGCGAACTCGGCCACCC
>JABFXT010000438.1 GCA_013361595.1 Nocardia sp.
GCTCTCCATGATGACGCATAGACCGACCGCACTCGCACGATCACCCCCGAGACCGGGTGACACCGGCGTGTGGGCGCTCGGGCGGTGGCCTACCCCGCGCCTGTTCTCATCCGTCCGACCGGACGCGTTGTACACGATGGTGGCGATAGTGCAAGACTCGAAGGTATGCAGCAGCACGGCGAAGACTCCGGGCGCGGCCCGGAGCATCTCGACGCCGGTGCGAGCGGCCCCGGTGAGGACCTCGGCACGCCACGGCCGGCCCGTCCGTCCCGTTCGCGCGGATACTTCCCCGGCGACGACGCCAAACACGCGGCGCTGATCACCGAGGCCGCGCCCTCCTTCGAGGACCAGCATCGAGCCCGGGTCCGCCGGTACAGCATTATCATGGCGTTCCGCATACCGGCGCTGATCCTGGCCGGGGTGGCCTATTCGGTATTCGGCAACGCCCTGGTCTCGATCCTCATCATGGCCGCGTCGGTCCCCTTGCCCTGGATCGCGGTACTCATCGCCAACGACCGGCCGCCCCGGGACAAGAACGAGCCCAGCCGCTGGGACCGCCCCCGTCCCGCGTTGGAGGAACGCCGGCACGACGAGATCGACGGGTAGCGGTCGGCGACCCGCGTGGGTCGGTAGCCGGTGACCTCGGGATGCCCGCCGCGCGCGGAAGTACCGCGGTGGTGCTCGCCGGTGTGTGAAGCCGGGTCGTCGAACACCCACCCACGGCCGTGCGGCAGGCCGGGCGGGATTCCAGAGGTGGCAGAGTACCGCTGTGCCCACAAACGGATCGACCGTCCGATCACCGCTGACCGCTCTCGCCCCGCAGTTGCGCACCGCGCTGACCAGGGTGGGATACAACGCCGACACGCTGCTCGAGGCGCTGGGCGAGGAGGCGCACAACGCATTGGGCCGCGGCGAGCCGGTACCGGTGCGCCGGGCGGCCCGCCGGGCCGGCGATCTGGGCACTCTCGTCCGCCTGCTGCTCCTCGGCGACACGCTGGACGAGGAGGAGGTCGCCGCCACGCTGGCGCCGGTCCGGATCGGCGATGCCGTATCGGCGGGGCTGCTGGCCCGGGCAGGCGACGGGATCCGCGCGGCGCTGGATCTGCGCCCGACCGATATCGGCGCGGGTAATCGCTGGATCCTGTCCGATCTCGACGATTCGATGCGGCGGCGGACCCTCACCGAGAACCATGTCCTCGGGGTGGGCCATGCCTCGCTGTCCCTGTTGCGGGCCACACCCACCGCCCCGGTCGGTTCGGTACTGGATCTCGGCACCGGCTGCGGTATCCAGGCGGTGCACGCCGCGTCCTATGCCGGATCGGTCACCGCCACCGATGTGAATCCGCGGGCGCTGTGGCTGGCCGAGGCCACGGCCGCGCTCAACGAGCTGGAGATGGAGCTGGTCCCGGGATCGTGGTTCGAACCGGTCGCCGGGCGCCGCTTCGATCAGGTGGTGGCCAATCCGCCGTTCGTGGTCGGTCCCGCCCGGATCGAGCACACCTACCGGGATTCCGGGCTCGCGCTCGACGGTGCCAGCGAACTGGTGATCTCGGGGGTTCCCGAACTGCTGGCCCCCGGCGGGACCGGCGCGGTACTGGCCGCCTGGGTACATTCCGAGGAACAGGACTGGCGACAGCGGGTCTCCGGCTGGCTGCCCGCGCACGGGATCGATGCCTGGGTCGTGCAGCGCGATATCGCCGACCCCGCGTTGTACGTCGGCACCTGGTTGCGCGACGCCGGTCTCGACCCGCGCGGCCTCGAGGCCCAGCAGCGGGCCGACGAATGGTTGACGGCACTGGAGCAGGCCGGGGTGACCGGGATCGGATTCGGATTCGTGTATCTGCGGTCGGTGGACGCGCCCACCGAGTTGCTGGCCGAGGACCTCGCCCACGGCTTCGACGACCCGCTGGGCGCCGAAGCAGTCGCCTATTTCGAACGCTCGGCCTGGTTGCGCGATATCGCCGCCGACCCCGCGCGAGCCTGGCGGTCCCGGTACCGGGTCGATCCGGTGACCGCACTCGAACGCGTCTCGCTACCGGGCCCCGAGGGATGGGAACAGCGGGTCGCGCGCCTGCATCGGGGCGGCGGGCCACGCTGGCAGCACGAAGTGGACGAGACGACCGTCTCGCTGCTGGCGGGAATGCGGCCCGACGGTCTGCCGTTGTACGAACTGATCGAACTGCTGGCACTGTCACAGGGAGCGCAGGAGGTCTCCCCCGAGTTCGCGGAAGCCGCTCTCGGCGTGGTCACCGGGCTGGTGAGGCACGGCTTGATCCATCCCGTAGCGAGTTAGGGCCCCGCACCGACACGGTGTTCCGTCGCCGCCGATGGGCTCTCCTTCTCAGGAACTTCTCAGAACGCCACCGTGAAAACCGCAGTTCAGAGCGGTTTATCCGCGCCCGGCGAGGGAACTTTCCCTATGTCGGGTCCGTTGTTCGGAGTGAGACACCACCGACAGGAGGCAAGTCATGACAAGCCCCGCCACCACTCGTGTGCGCCCCAGTGATACGGACCTCGACTCGCAGAGCCCCGCCGCCGACCTGGTACGCGTGTACCTGAACGGGATCGGCCGGACCGCACTGCTGACAGCTGCCGACGAAGTCGAACTGGCCAAGCGCATCGAGGCGGGTCTCTACGCCCAGAACCTGCTGGAGACCGGCAAGCGTTTGTCGGCGACCCGCAAGCATGACCTGGCGATCGTCGTCCGGGAGGGTCGAGCCGCGCGATCACACCTCCTGGAAGCCAACCTGCGTCTGGTCGTCTCGCTCGCCAAGCGGTACACGGGCCGGGGGATGCCGCTGCTGGATCTCATCCAGGAAGGCAACCTGGGTCTGATCCGCGCGATGGAGAAGTTCGACTACGCGAAGGGCTTCAAGTTCTCGACCTACGCCACCTGGTGGATCCGGCAGGCGATCACCAGAGGTATGGCCGATCAGAGCCGCACCATCCGGCTGCCGGTCCACCTGGTCGAGCAGGTCAACAAACTCGCCCGGATCAAGCGCGAACTGCATCAGCAGCTCGGCCGGGAGGCCACCGACGACGAACTCGCGGCCGAATCGGGTATCGCGGTCGAGAAGATCGCCGATCTGCTCGACCACAGCCGCGACCCGGTAAGCCTGGATATGCCGGTCGGCAACGACGAGGAAGCCCCGCTCGGCGATTTCATCGAGGATTCCGAGGCCACTTCGGCGGAGAGCGCCGTGATCGCGGGCCTGCTCCACCACGATGTCCGCAGCGTCCTGAACACCCTGGACGAACGCGAACAGCAGGTGATCCGGCTGCGGTTCGGCCTGGACGACGGCCAGCCGCGCACCCTCGATCAGATCGGCAAACTGTTCGGCCTGTCCCGGGAGCGTGTCCGGCAGATCGAGCGCGAGGTCATGTCCAAACTCCGCAAGGGCGAACGGGCCGACCGGCTGCGCGCGTACGCCAGCTGATCGCTCATACCGACGATAACCGGTGACCGGCCTGCCGACGGCCGGTCCCGCTGCTCGAACCCACGGCGGTGGCCGGCGCTGAGCCACCGCCCGCGTGGGTGAATCGACCGCTGTCGGGCGTCGGGCAGTTACCAGCGGCCCGAAGCACATTCGCCTCGGGCTTGTCGGGGAAGCCTCGCTTCATATGCCAGGGATGCGCGGGCGAATGTCGCCGGATCGAGGTGTGCGCTTCCTTCCCCTGGGTCATATGATGCGTTGCCGCCGTACGAATTCAACCGGTC
>JABFXT010000389.1 GCA_013361595.1 Nocardia sp.
CGGCCGATCACGCATCGATCTCGGCCCAGGGCGGATTCGGCTTCGCCCCGGACGGCGGTGTCTCGGCCGCGGCACCGTTCGCGGTATCGAGACAGGCGGCGATATGCCCGGGTTCCAGCCAGTTGTCGGCATCGAGGAAACCGAACCCGGCCGCGCCGCCGCTCACCGCCGGCGATCCCCCGACAGCACGGGGCGTATCGCCGATGTTCCCCCGGCCCGGGCTCGTCCCGCGGCTACGGCCGTCCTGAGGTCGACCGGTCGTAGCGCCGGTGTGGTTCCACCGGCCCGCAGCGGAGTGGGGTGAGCCGCGGCTGCGATCCGCCCCCGCCCGGCGGGGTACGGCCCGTCTACCCGTTACGGCCGAACGGACGCGGAGTGTTCGAGATCACGACGTCTTACCTGGTCGGGTGTGGGAATACGCACACTTCACATTTGTTGATTAGCGAAAGCAACAATCATATAGTTGATTACCGCAAGCAACTTAACAAGGTCTGGAGTACGTATGAGAATTCCCCCGAGCACCGCACAGGGCATCCTCGACGAACTCTTCCTCATCAGCCGGGCGCTACGCCGGTCCCTGGCTCAGCCCGAAGAGGGCCGACTGCTACCGGGTGGAATCAGCGTCCTGGTCAACCTCGAATCGACCGGCCCGTGCCGGCAGGTCGAACTCGCCGACCGGATAGGTATCAGCGCCTCGGCCATGAGCCGCCACATCACCGAACTGGTCGCCGACGGCTACGTCCTGCGCAATACCGACCCGCGCGACGGACGCGCCATCCGGGTCGAGGTCTCCCCCGCCGGTCACGAACTACTCGGCCGGATCCGGGAATCCCGGATCCGCGGCCTTCAGGAGGTACTGGCGGACTGGTCTGTGGAAGACGCCGAACACGCCCACCAGATCCTGAGCACCCTCCGGGGCCGGCTCATCGCCCGGGACGGTCGCGGTGCCGCGACCCGGAACCATGAGCAATCACCCTGCTCCGCATCCACGAATACGCAGCGCAGCGTCACGGAAAAAGCCGGGCAGCAATCGAAAGAGAGTCAGGAAATAGATGTCTAGTTCAGTCGAGGCGGTGACGCGGCCGGACCCCTACGCGATGAGTCACCGCGAAGTTCTCGAATCGCTCACCGGGTTGCTGGCCGCGCTGTTCACCGCGCTGCTCAGCACCACGATCGTGGCCACCGCGCTGCCCACGATCATCGGTGACCTGCAGGCATCGCAGACCGCCTACGCCTGGGTGATCACGACAGCGCTGCTGGCCAATGCGGCCTCCACTCCGATCTGGGGCAAGCTCGCCGACCTGTTCAACAAGAAGCTGCTGGTCCAGACCGCCATCGTCATCTTCGTGGCGGGCTCGGTCCTCGCCGGTTTCGCCCACAATGTGACCCTGCTGCTGGCCGCCCGCGTCGTACAGGGCATCGGCATGGGTGGCCTGACCGCGCTGGTCGTCGCCATCATCGGCAGTATCGTCGCGCCGCGTGAGCGCGGCCGCTATTCGGGCTATATGGGCGCGGTGATGGCCGTATCCATGTCGGGTGGGCCCATCCTCGGCGGCGTGATCGTCGACAGTCCGCTCGGCTGGCGCTGGTGCTTCTTCGTCTGCGTCCCGCTGGCACTGATCGCCCTGTTCCTACTGCAGCGCACCCTGCGCGTGCCCACCGACCGCAAGGACGGCGTATCCATCGACTGGCCCGGTGCCGTCCTGATGACCGCCGGCGTATCGGTCCTGCTGATCTGGGTCTCGTTCGCGGGTAAAGCCGGATACTACGAGTGGTTCTCGCGCGAATCGCTGCTCTATGTACTGGCGGGTGTCGCCCTGCTCGCCGCGACCGTCTGGATCGAAGCGCGCGCGAAATCACCGATCGTGCCGCTGCGGATCGTCACCGAACGAACCACCGGACTGGCGATCATCGCATCGGTCGCCGTGGGTATCGGCATGTTCGGTGCGACCACCTTCCTCGGGCAGTACTTCCAGACCGCGCGGGGTTATTCGCCGACCGTGGCCGGCATCCTGACCATCCCGATGGTCGCGGGCATGCTCGTCGCCTCGGTAGGCTCCGGCCAGTTGATCACTCGGTTCGGTCAGTGGAAGCCGTTCGTCGTCGGCGGGGCGGGCCTGCTGGTCGTGGGCTTCGCGCTGCTCAGCACGATCGATCACGCGACAAATCTCTGGCTGGTCGGTGCGTTCATCGCAGTCGTCGGCCTGGGCGTCGGCATGATGATGCAGAACCTGGTGCTGGCCGTACAGAACACCGTCAGCGTGCACGATATCGGCGCGGCGTCCAGCAATGTCGCCTTCTTCCGCACCTTCGGCGGCGCCATCGGCGTCTCGGTCCTGGGCTCGGTGCTGGCGACTCGGGTGAGCGAGCTGTCCGCCCAGGGGTTCCAGCGACTGGGGATCCAGGCATCCGGAAGCGGCGGCAGCAACCTCGATCTGGACAGCCTCCCCGGGCCGATCGCCACCATTGTGCGGGCGTCCTACGGCGACGCCACCGGCCGGATCTTCCTGATCGCCGCGGTCGCGGCGGTGGTGGCGCTCCTGGCGACCACCCTGCTGCCGAACCGGCCGCTGCGGCGCACGATCGATATCGATCCCGGGCTCGACCCGATGCGCGCCGACGACGGGGATGCGGCCGGCCGCCGCGGCGGCGCGGACACCGGCGAATTCGACCGGGAGCCCGCGCTGCAGCACTGAGCGCGGCACACCACGGCACAGACCCCGGGTATCTTCGCGATACCCGGGGTCTCACGCGTTCACCGTGGCCCGGACCGACTTCTCGTCCGCCACTGCGCTTCTCCGGGACCGAGCCCGCCGAATGCCTACGACCGGGCGTAGTATGAGCGCGTGTCCCGTCCCGCATCGACCCGCGCGCGATTACGCGGCGCGTTCGTCGGGGCGGCGTCGGGGACGGTGAGTATCGCCGCCCACGCGATCGGCGGCGGGACCGTCACACTCGGGCATTCGGCGACTGCCCTGCTCCTCGGCGGTTGTGCGATCGCCGGCGCACTGGCGACGACGCTGCGCACGCGGCGGGGCCCGGTACCGCTACCGGTATTGCTCGTCTTCGGCCAGGTCATCGGGCACAGTGCGCTGGCCGCCGCCCCCGGGCATCAGCTCGGTTAGGCTTAGACGGCACCCATGCTGATGGCACATCTGCTCGCGATCCCGGTGGGCGCACTACTGATCCATGCCGCGGAACGCGCGGCCGGGTACGCGATATCGCGGCTGAAGAAGGCTCTGCACGGGTCGTTCGCCCGGTCGGTCGTTCTCCCCCGGGCCGCGCTCGTTCCGAGGTCGACTCACCGGCCGGTCCGGCGACTGCTCCTGTGCTCCGGCGCCGGGACCCGCGGTCCGCCCCTGCCGGTGGTCCGGTTCTCACTCACCGCAGTGTGATCGCCGCCGCCGAGGCGGTGCACGCTCCGGATATCGGCTCGTCGAGAAGTCTCCCTCGCCGTCGCACGCCCCGGACACCGAGTCCGGAGTGCGCCGCTGTCGCGCGCTCGGTGGACTTCGACCTCGACGGGCACCCCTCCACTCCTTCGATCGGAGCACTCATGTCACTTCGCCCGCCGGCGCCCCGTCCCGGCATCCCCAGAATTCTGCGCGTGGTCGTCGCGACGACCGCCGTCCCGCTACTCGCCGTCGCGTGTTCCGCCGGCGCCCCGGCCACTGCCGCCGATTCGGTGACGATCACCGATCAGT
>JABFXT010000833.1 GCA_013361595.1 Nocardia sp.
ACAGCCACACGTCACGCCCAGCTCTTGGCGCAGGTACGCCGATCTGGTAGGCCCTGTGGCGCACATGATCTGATCATTGCCGCGCACGCCGCGGAAACCGGTCGTGCTGTCGTTTCCCTCGATACGAAGGCGAAGTTCGGCGATCTCGATGGCCTCACAGCGATTACGCCGTGAAACCGGGGTGGCGTGGGGTCGAGTTCGATGTCCCGAACTGCCAGGTGCCTGGATCCGGTGCGGTCAGCGTCTGCGCGCCAGCAGGTTGGCGGTAGCCAGGACCGGGGTCGCCAGTCCTGTCGCGGCCACACCGAGGGGTGTATCGGTGGCTCGCATCCACCGGACGGTTCGCATGGCCCGGACGAGGATTTCACTACCGCGCACGCGCATATCCGCTTCGAATTCGCTCACGGCGACGGCCAGGGTGCTCGTGCCCGAGACGACTGTCCCCAGCCGTGCGACCAGGCTCGCCGCATCACGTATCGCGGCCCCGGCGCCCATGCCCGCGGTGGGTGGAGTCGCGTGCACCGCGTCGCCCAGGGCGGTCACCGGGCCGGCGGCCCAGGGCGCGAGGTCTCGCGCTCGGGTCGAGGAAGCGTTGAAGCGGAAGGCCGCGATGCTGTCGGGCTCGGCTCGTTCGACGACCTCGAGGGTGGACCGGCGCCAGCCGCTGCGGGCGAACCGGGCCGTCAGCGCGGAACGCAGGGCGTCACCGCGGAGGGTGCGCAGCGAATCGGTCGCGGCCGATTCGGGGAACATGGCGCCCCAGATGTAGGTGGGGCCGGTCGTGATCGCCTCCCGCCGATCTGTCGCGCCGAGTACCGCGTTGCCCACCGGGTCGAGGAAACCGATGTAGAGCGCGGTGGCACGCGGTCCGACCGCCATCCCCGATCGGGTGCCGAGCCGGTGCCTCTCCCGGGCGGTGAGGCGTTCGGCGCCGGTGCGGCCGGAGAAGCCGACGATGCCGGTCGGTTCGCTGGTGGAATGACCGGCCAGGTGGCGGGCAACAAGGGAATGGGCGCCGTCGGCGCCGACCAGCAGATCGCCACGGCAGCAGGACCCGTCGGCGAAGACGGCCGTCGGCTCGCCCTGTGCCGTACGGCCGATATCGGTGACCGTCCGGCCCAGGTACAGGTCGGGTCCGGCCGCGTCGGCCAGGATCTTGCGCAGCGTGATGCGGTCGATGTCCACACTCGGACTGTCCTCGAGTCGCGGCCCGTAGCCCAGTAGGCGGCCGCGGCGGTCCCAGAGTGCGTCCCGGTCGCGTAGCCGCAGCGCCGAGGCCGATGCCAGCAGCCGTTCGAATATCTCCGGTGCGACGAGTTCCCGGAGGGCGGCCTGCGCCCGGCCGTCGAGTGTGATGTGGTAGCCGCCGGTCTGGGCGACATCGCTATCGCGATCGAATACCGATACGTCGAATCCCTGCCGGCGCAGTCCGGCGGCCAGTGCCAGGCCGCCGATCCCTCCGCCGACGATGATCGTGTGCATTGTGTTGTGACTCCCGTGGCCGATCGGACGATTCCGGCCGCGACAATGCCACCGGTACCGGCCATCGAATGTCCACTACCTTTGGGCGGGTGGCCGATACATCCCGGCGTGCCCTGCGCCTGCTGTCACTGCTCGCCACCCGGCGGCGCTGGCCGCTCGGTGAGCTCGCGGACCGGCTCGAGGTCAGTGAGCGAACTGTCCGGCGTGATATCGAAACGTTGCGCCTGCTCGACTATCCGGTCCTGACACTGCGCGGCCCGGCAGGCGGCTATTGCCTGGGGGCGGGTCACACTCTGCAGCCGCTGCTGTTCGACGACGCCCAGGCGATGGCGGTCGCGGTGGCCCTGCAGACCGCTCCGAACACCGTCTTCGGTCTCGGGGAGGACACCGCGCGAGCCCTGGAAGCGCTCGAACAGGTGATGCCGGCCAGATTGCGTGCGGCCGTGGAAGGCTTGCGGCTCACCAGGTTGCCGAACTACTGGGAGTTCCCGGCACCACCCATCGATGCGGCAGCGCTGCAGATCGCGGGCAGTGCGGTTCATCGCCGGGAGGTGCTCATCGTCGAAACACTCGGCGCCGACGGCAACCGTCCGATTCCCGGGACGGCCGGGTTCACGCCGGCTCATCGCTTCGAACCTCATCATCTGGTGGTCTGGGCGGCCCGGTGGTATCTGGTGGGCTATCACCGGACCGAGACCGCCTGGCGGGTGCTTCGGCTCGATCGACTTCATCTGCACCCGCCCACGGGAATCCGGTTCGCGCCCGGCGAAGTGCCCGGCGGCGATATCGCCCGCTTCGTGATGACCACCCACGACCGCGGGGACACTCCGGCCGCCTGGGAGTACACCGGGAGCGCACGGTTGAATCTGGCGGCCGGGACAGTCGCACGCTGGGCGCCCGGTGGATCGGTTGTCGAATACCTCGATCCCGAGCACTGCCGTCTCACCCTCGGCGCGTGGTCCTGGGCGGGTATCGCGGGACTGCTCGCCACTTTCGATAGCGAGATCTCGGAAGTCGAGCCCGGAGAACTGGTAGATGCCTGCCGCCGGCTCGTGCGACGGTGGCGGGCCGTGACCGGTGACAGCGACGTGCCGGGCACGCCGGTCGATCGCAGCGGCGAACGGCCGGCCGGTGCGTCGGCCCGCGGCCGGTATCCGGGTGCGGCCGGGCCCGCACCGGCAACCTCCTGCCGCACCGGAGACCGTAGCCGCGCCGGTTCACCCGGCGCGGCTGCGGTGGATCAGGATTCGCGGGCGGCCTGCAACAGCGCGTTGGCGAACTTGACCATCTGAGCCGGTCCGCCGTACCAGGCGGTGACCGCGGACAGGACCGCGGCCCTGGCCTCCCGTGCGGCCCGGGCCACCTCGGCGGCCGATACCTCGCCCGTCTCCGCCTGCCCGGCCAGGACTTCGAGATCGTCGCTCGCGGTGAGCAAACGCATGATGAGGTGGATGTCTATATCGGCGCCTTCCTCGCTGCGGGTGTGCCGGGACGGGCTGTCCTCCGCCGGTGCCGGAAGCCGCAGCGCCGGTGCCGCCGGTTCGGGGTGCGCGGTGGGTTCGGAAACCGGTGCTTCCGGCCGGTCCGGCGCCGCCGTGGATTTCAGGGCCTCGGCGGCCTCGGCCGCCTCGCGGGCCCGCCGGGAGCGGCGCGTCTCCAGCGGTGGGCGGGAATCGGCCTCGTCACCTTCGTCGACGCTGTCGCCGGTGTCCTCGGGGACGAGGGTCAGCGGCGACAGCGGCGCGACGGCCTCCGGGGTGTCCTCGGCCGGTGAGTCGGAACCGGTGTGCCGGGCGGGACCGGAATCCTCGGATTCCAGTATCCGGGTGAGCAGTTCGGCCACCGGGGCCCCGGATTCGTCGTCGGGGTCGATCTTGTGCGCGGGTTCGGGGTCCAGCAGCCGATCGAGGATCGGGGTGCCGTCCGGCGGAGCCAGTCGCGGCGGTGCGGTGCGCGCACCGGCCTCGTCGGCCGGAATTCCCTCCTCGACCGGGCCGGCGATCCGCAGCGCGGGCTGCTGATCACCCCGGACGCCGGCTTGCTCGTCCTCGGGGGTGTACCGTGCGGCGGACCGGGGCAGCCGCCTCGGCGCCGGCAGTTCGCTGTCCGGGGATTCGGCGATGTTCTCGGCGTGCGCCGGTTCCGGAACACCCGCGGTGTTCACGGCGGGAGCCTCGTGGGCGTTGTGCGACCCCGAATCCGGCTCGTCGG
>JABFXT010000144.1 GCA_013361595.1 Nocardia sp.
GCACCGCTGGCCCGGCTGGAGAGCAGGATCGCGTTGCAGACGCTGTTCACCCGCTTCCCGAAACTGACGCTGGCCGTGCCCAGCACCGCGATCGAATACGCACTGCAGATCAGCACCGTGGGCCCGGAAAGGCTCCCGGTGCGGTTGAATCCCGGCTCCTGAGATCCGCCGGATTCACACCCGCGAACCGGCGGACACCGCGCGCCGACTGCGCCGGAACTCGCGCGGTGTCACGCCGAATCGTTCCTTGAATGCCGCGGAGAACCAAGCGGGTGTGAACCCGCAGCGAGTCGCCAATTCCGCGATGGGCAGGGTGGCCCGCGGATCCGCCAGAAGATCGCGCGCCACTCGTAAGGCTTCCTCGCGGCGCAGGTCGCGGAAGGTCGTCCCACTCTCGTGCAGCACAGCCCGCAGCTGCCGGGGCGACCAGCCGAGCGCGTGCGCGACAGCGGGGAGACGCACATCGGATCTGCCGATATGCGCGCGCAGATGGCGCCGGATGCTCTCGGCCACCTGGGCGTGATGGTCGGCCTGCGGGGTCGTCTCGCCGACCGCCAGCATGCACAGCAATTCGGTGACCCGGTCACAGACCGCGTTGAATTCGCGCTCGGACAACCGGGATTCTTCCGCGTGGACGCCGCGGATCATATCCGCGGCGATCCGGCCCAGGCCCTGGTTCATATCGAGGATCAGGTTCATATGCGCGTCCGGCCGCACCCGATGCTCGATCTCATTGCGCGGCACCTGGAATCCGTAGGACGCCGAATCAGGAATATACAACCGGCACGGAACCTCGAGCCCCGCCATGAGCGCCTGCCCCGTCATGGCTCGGTTCACCCGGTCGCCGAATCGCATCTCGAAATGACCGCGGTCGGGGAGAACGATCCAGAAGAAATCGTCGCCGGGTTTCTTGTGGATATGCCGCCGGGTCCGGTGGCACAGGCGACTTCCGTTCTGGTCCCAGCGCAGCAGCGTGTAGGTGCCCGATTCCTGCGAGGTGAGTCCGGCGTGCCAGCCGTCGTGGTCGCCGAACTCGTGTGCCATGGGCACGAATCCGTCGGCGAGCTCCGAGAACGACTCGGGTCCGCATGCGGCCACGTCGTACCAGCGCAATGTGACCATCCCCTCGATCAGGATCGGCCGCCGCACGGTCGGCCGATATGATCAGCGCCCCAACAATACTGGGCTCGTCGTGTTCCGGGGCGTTCCGGCCGAGATTTCCGGCGTGACCGGCAACGTTCAGGACAGTGCGGCCGCGACCCGGCGGAAGCGGTCCGCGTCGGTGGTCCGGTCGTCTTCGAGGGACCAGGCGATCTCCTCGATCGCGCGCAGGAACGCCCAGTCCCGGGTCCGCTCCCGGTCGACCTCGAGCGCGTCGGCCGCCGCGGCGATCATGCGCCGGGCGATTCGCGGATCCGGGTCCGGATACGATTCGACCATCTTCAGGACCAGGAAACCGGAATCGAAGGCCGCCTCGCCCAGATAGGGCTTCGGGTCGATCAGCAGCCAGGGTTCGCGTTCGGCCGCCACGATATTTCCCAGATGGGTATCGCGATTGACGATCACCTCCGGACCGTCCGGCACCGCAAGCGCGGCGCACCGGTCGCGGGCGGGCGCGCTCAGGGAATCGGTGAGGTATGCGGTGAACGCGGGATCGGTCAGCCGGTTCGACCAGCCGGCCACGATATCGGCGACCAGCGGTGGCGCGGGATATCCCGGCGGCAGTGCGGTGAGCGGCCGGCGCAGTCGCCGGTACAGTTCGCACGCTGTTCGCACCGCACCGGTGTTCTCCGGTAGGCCCTCCAGCGGGATCGGCGGCTGCTCCACCAGCGGGGTACCGGGCCGCGCCCATTCCAGTAGCAGTGCGCCGCTGTCCGGGTCGAATTCGTAGAGGTGGACCGCGCCGTCGCCGCGATAGCAGTGCATTCCCGCGGCCTCGCCCGCGTTCTCCTCGTCGGTCACCGGGACCTTGAGTACGGCCACCCCACCGTCGCCCCGGCGCACGGGCGCCGCGAAGGAATGGGTCCCCCCGGTGAAGGACGCCCCGGTCACCTCCAGTTCCCAGTCCCGGCACAACCGCGCGACGGTCGCGGGTAGTTCCGCCAGCCAGCGTTCGCCGCGTTCCTCGAAGACCGTACGGATGGTCGCTTCGACATCGGGTGGGAGAGTGATCGTCACGGATACAGCTTGCCGAGACCCGAGCGTGGCCACAACCGAGTAAATGTGTGCGCGCGATCGAGCCCGCACGCGGCGCCGGAGCCGTAGGCTGCGGAGGTGGTCACCGGGTTGGTACCGGTGTGCGGCGACGAGAGTGTGGATACGGCAATGACGTCGGAAACCGGCTTCCATCCGGACCTGCGGCGAGCGCGGTATCTGCCCCGCGCCGTGGTGTCCCCGCGTACGCTCCGGGTCATTCGCGCGCTCAGCGGCCGCGCCGGGCGGACACCACCGGCGGGCGGGACGGTCGAGCGGGTCGACGACCAGGTGACGATGCGGGTGTTCCGGCCCGCGCCCGCGGCCACTCCGGCGCCGGCAGTGCTGTTCGTGCACGGTGGGGGCTATGTCATCGGTAATGCCGCGATGGGCGACCGGTTCTGCGCGGCGGTGGCCGCCCGGCTCGGTGCGGTCGCGGCCTCGGTCGAATACCGGTTGGCGCCCGAACACCCTTTTCCGGTGCCGCTGGAGGACTGCTACGCGGGTTTGCGCCGGCTCGCCGAACTGCCCGGGGTGGACCGGGATCGGATCGCGATCGCCGGTGAGAGCGCGGGCGGTGGTCTCGCCGCCGCCCTGGCGCTGCTGGCCCGCGATCGCGGTGAGATCCGCCCGGTGCTGCAACTGCTGTCCTACCCGATGCTCGACGACCGGACCTGCGCGCGTACCGATATCGACCCCCGGTGGTTGCGGATGTGGAGCCTCCACAGCAATCGTTTCGGTTGGCGTTCCTACCTGGGAGATCTCGGATCGGCGGCGGTTCCGCCGCTGGCGGCTCCGGCCCGGTACGACGATCTCGCCGGGCTCCCGCCCGCGTGGATCGGTGTCGGCACCCATGATCTGTTCCACGACGAGGACCTGGCCTACGCCGACCGGTTGCGCCGCGCGGGGGTGTCCTGCACCCTGCACGAGGTGCGCGGCGCCTACCACGGATTCGACCTCGTCGAGCACGGCGCACCGGTTTCCCGTGACTACCGGAGAGGCCGGCTGGACGTGTTGGCGTCGGCGCTGGGCACCGCCGCCGGCACCGAGTGACGACCGCTCACCCGCGCCGCATCGCCCCGTACCGTCGCAGGACCACCGGGGCCGTCACCACCAGGATCAGCGTGATCCAGAGCAGCGACGCCGCGATCGGTTCGCGCAGCGGCCAGGCTGTGTCGCCGGTGACGGCGCCCGGTGCCCCGAACAGCTCCCGTGCCGCGGCCACGATCGCGCTCACCGGATTCCATTCCGCGACTGCCCGTACCGCACCGGGCATGGATTCGGTGGGTACGAAAACATTGGAGAACATGATCGTGCCGAAGATCAGCGGGGCCACCTGCTGGAGCATCTGTTCGTCCCGGATCACCGTGCCCAGGCAGATCCCGACCCAGCCGATCGCGAACCGGAAGAGCAGCAGCAGTGCGAAGGCGCCGATCGTCGCGCCGACCCCGGCGTCGATCCGCCAGCCCGCCGCCAGGCCGATACCCGACATGAGCAG
>JABFXT010000846.1 GCA_013361595.1 Nocardia sp.
TGGCCAAAGTAACTCAATTCCAGAGTCTCCGCCGTGCGGGTTGGCCGTCCAGCACACTCAGGCGCTCGAGCCTTACATCCCGGGGTAGTCGTGGGGGGGCGGAGCGCTCGTACCTGCCGAAACTGGAGGAAGCAAGGGGGAAGACATCGTGAGCGAAGACCAGGCCACGATGCTGCAGCAGTGGCAGAATCTGAAGTCTCAAGCCGAAAACGGCGAACTACGCATGGACGCGGAAATCGGCAGCAAGCTAGCGACTCGCTGTGAGGTCTATTTAGGCCGGCTGGAGAACATGCTTAATCTCACCCGCGACCTGAAGCTTCTCGAAGGATTTGGCGGTCTACATTCCGCCACCACCCTTCGAGTCAAGTTCGCCGGTAAAGCCGTAGCTGATCCCGATTCTGCCGCCAACCGCCTGAAGACTGCGATCGACATCGTCACTCTGATGAAGCAGACCTTCGAACTGTCCGCCAGCAGGATCGAGGAGACCGATCAGTCGACCGCGACGGCGCTGGATAACGCAGGAGAATAACCATGGTCACATTTTCTCAGTGGCTCAATCCGATCCTCGACGGGCAGAATCAAGCTTCCAAGAACAAGAGCAACGACACCCAACTGGCAGAGGATCAGAAGGTAACCTGGGATCAAGATCGCGCCGCATTCGGTGGAGAATGGTCCGGCTTGATCAGCGACTTCGGCGGTCAGTTCGCTCCCCCAGCCATCCTGGAAAAGGATGGCTTCCCTGCCATGACCCATCAGCAAATTTGGGACAAGCTAGAAACGGTCGACTCGTCCCTGATCAATGACAAGGCAACGGCATGGAGAGACCTGGCCAAAGAGGCCCGTGCAGCGAATGATGCTTTCCAGATGGCAGTCACCATCGACTTGGACCAAGGCTGGGACGGCCAGTCCGGCACCGCCGCAGTGAACGGCGTCCGCGAGTTCTGCACCTCCTTCACCTCCCTGGCCGCGAGTTTCCAGATGGTCGCCCACGGCCTCGACCTGATGGAGGGTCATCTCGCCCAGGCCAAAGTGTCTGTCGGCGAACCCGACTCGGTGACTCTCGGCGACAAGGTCATCAACAACCTGCCGTTCGGTGACACCTTCAAGAGCCCGCAGTATCGGGCCGACGAAGCCCAGGAGACCGCCCGCTGGGTGATGACCACCTACTACGAGCCCGGCGCCACCGACGTGGACAGCCGGACCCCCATACTTCCCGAGCCGAAGAAGGCCGTCGACGATGGCGGTGCCCCACCCCAACAACCGGTGCAGCCGGGGCCGTCGATACCGTCCGGCCCGACCACGCAACCGGAGCCCACCGATACCGGCGACGATCCGCCGACCGGGGACGGCACCGAGGATCCGGCCGAGACCGGGCAGGAGGATCCACAGGCCACCGATCCGCAGAGCACGACTCCCCAGTCGGCCACGCCGGAAACGCCGACGAGCCCCGCACTCACCACCGGTACTCCGGCCACCACGCCGGGGAGCCCGTCGGGCACACCTCCCGGATCACCCTCGGGCACACCGCAGACCACCACCCCTTTCGTACCCGGTCAGACCGTGCAGGGGGCGCCCAAGCCCACCGGCGGTGCCCCGGCCACGGTGTCGACCGGTGCGGCGAACCGGGCCGGGCGAAACGGTATGCCGGGCATGATGTCGCCGGGAGCCCGCGGTAAGAAGGGCGACGAGGACGACGAGCACGAGACTCCCGACTATCTGGTGTACGACCGGGGTAGTGAACTGCTCGGCACCCAGCCGCCGGCATTACCGCCGGGCGGAGTGATCGGCGGGTGAACGATCCACAGTGGCGCCTGGACGGGGAGATGTTCGCCCAGGCGGTCCGGGCGTTCGGCCGCGACCGTTTGCCCTACCCGATCCGGGTGCTACCGCTCGGCCCCACCGAGACACCGCCGACATTCGACGAGTACGAGCAGGTCCGGCTGGCGGCGGCGCGGCGACTGGCGGAGTTGGCCGACGAGCGATTGTTCCGGACGCTGGAGACGCTGCTGGAACCCCAGGTGCGCGTCGAAGTGCACGGGATCTACGACCGCGGCTTCGAACGGGTGGTGCGTATGCACGCGGGCGTGCACGGGAAATCCGCCACCCTCGCCGTGCAGGCGCCGGGGCCGACGAAGGACTACGGCGGGGATGTCCTGCTGCAATCGCTACCGGCTCAGCAGTTGGCGGCACAGATCGTCACATATCTGCCGCGCTGCGCGACCGGCGGCTACCCCACCGTCCACGGTGTGCGCGCCGATATCGGGAAGATCGAATACTCCCGGCACCCCACCCGGATCTCCCGCACCGAGGAGATCAACCGGATCATCCGGCGCCCCCGGTCCGGTATCGGCGAGATCGGCGTGTTCGCCGGGCCCGCGATCGACGCGCGGCCCACCGGTAACCCGCACGGCTTCCACTGGATGGACTACCTTCCGCAGGACGGCCGCTACCTGCTGATCAACCATACGAACGAGGAATTCACCCTCACCCCCGGTTCCGCGGAGACGATCACGCGGCGGCTGGCGCAGGCGATGGTGAACGTGCGCCCGGCCGCGAATTCCCGGCCCGGTACCCGCCGTGACCTGCCTCGGGACGATTTCGATGCCGCCGACGATTACCACCGGGAACGCAACGCGCGCGGCCGGCCGACCTGACCCGGCTCATCGCCGAAACATCGGAACTTCACATCGGTCGCGCGCAGCGAGCGGTGGGGACATACTTCACCCTGTCACGACATGATCATGAAAGGTGTCACGACATGGGTGCACCCACCGCGCTGGTGTTGTTCGCCGCCGGCCTGCTCTTCACGACAGCGCTCGGCCTGGGAGTCTGGAAATGGCAGGCCATGGTCGGTTCGCCCGAGGGTGTGGCGCATCCCTACGTGGACATAGCCCATCGATCCGCCCTGCTCTATTCGTTCGCGACTGCCATGATCGCGGTCTTCGTCGAGTACTCCGCGTGGCCGGCGGCGGTCGACGCGACCGCCGCCGGGCTGCTGGTGCTGATGTTCGTGATCACCATCGCGAACTACATCCGGCACGGCATCCTGCGCGACACCACGAACCAGATGCACAACCCACCGCCGTCGTTCCGCTTCGTGCTGGTCGCGTTGATCGTCGGCGAGATCGGCGGTTTCGCGGTGCTGCTCGCGGGCTTCGCCGCCGGACAGTTGTTCTGAGCTCGCTCACCACTCCACGAGAAGCTGTTTCGGGCCACGCACCAGCAGGCCCGATTTCCACGGGATCTCGTCGAGCGGTGTCGCCAGACGCAGCGCCGGAAAGCGTTCCAGCAGTGCCTCCAACGCGACCTGGAGTTCGACGCGCGCCAATTGCGCCCCCAGGCAGTGGTGCGCGCCGTAGCCGAAGGCCACATGCGGGTTGCGCTGCCGGGTGAGGTCGAGCGATTCGGGATCCTCGAATACGGCTTCGTCGCGATTGGCGGCCTGGGTGTTCACGAACACCGCCTCCCCGGCCCGCACGGTGACACCGCTGAGCACCACATCCTCGGTGGCCACCCGGGGCTGTCCGGCACCGGCGCCGAGCTGCACATAGCGCAGCAGTTCCTCGACCGCGCCCGGGATCAGCTCCGGCTCCGCGCGCAGCATTTCCCAGTACTCGCGCTGGGTGAGCAGCGAATAGGTGAAGTTGGCGATCTGATTGGCGGTCGTCTCGTGGCCCGCGATGAGCAGTC
>JABFXT010000472.1 GCA_013361595.1 Nocardia sp.
CCGTATTTCACCGGATCGCCCGAGACGAACGGAGTGAAGACCTGGGTGATCTTGCGCTGCCAGGACAACGGCACATAGGGAACGGTGCGGAAATAGCGATCGGCCGGGGTCCCCGCGAAATACTTCGGCACCACCCACGCGCTCGACCTCGTCGACAACCACACATCGTTGTCCGTACTGCGCGAGGACAGTTCGACGGCGATATCGGCGGCACTGTTGCCGATGCCGACGATCAGGATGCGTTTACCGTGCAGGTCCAGCGGTGTGCGCGGGTCCACATAGGCGTGGGAGTGGATCGATTCGCCGGTGAACTCCCCGGGAAAGTCGGGCAGACGCGGGTCCCAGTGGTGTCCGTTGGCCACGACCAGCAGATCGAACCGGCGGGTCGTACCGGATCCGGTCTCGATATCCCAGCCACCCCCCGCCGCGGGCCGGGCGTGCTGGACCGCGGTGCCGAATTCGATGGCGCTCTTCAGGTCGAAGGCCGCGGCGTAGCCCTCGAGGTACTCCTTGATCAGGCTGTGGTGCGGGAAGTCGGGATAGGACTCCGGCATCGGATAGTCGCGGAAGGAGAGCTGGTACTTCGACGTGTCGATATGCAATGAGCGATAGGCACTCGAGTGCCCGTTCGGATTGCCGAACGCCCAGTTCCCGCCGATGCGGTCGGAGGCTTCGAAACAGGTGTACGGAATGCCGTAGTCGCCCAGCATCTTCCCGGTTGTCAGGCCACTGATCCCGGCTCCGATCACGGCGACGGTGGGCTGTGACATACGACCTCCTGGTGCGGCGCTGCGCCGGTGCGACTCCGACCCCGCGGGTGATACCGGTCACACGGACATTAGGACCACATTTGACATGTGTCAATAAAAATCGACTCTTGTCAGCCGACCTGGTCACGGCCTAGTTTGTGAGGCACGCCATATCCGGCCGGATCGGGAGGACACCTGTGCGAGCGCTACAACTCACCGAGCCCGGCATCCTGGAGATACGCGAGGTCCCGACTCCGGAGCCCGGCCCCGGCGAACTGTTGATCCGGGTCGGCGCATCCGGGATCTGCCACTCCGACCTGCATGTACTCCACCTTCCCGTCAAGGTCCGCGATGAGCCGCTGACCCTCGGTCACGAGATCGCGGGCACCGTCGCGGCGGTGGGCGGGCAGGCCGGCGGCCATGCGGTCGGCGACCGCGGAATCGTCTATCTGTGCTGGTCGTGCGGGCACTGCCCGGAATGCGCGAGCGGTAACGAGAATGTGTGCCGAGCGGCCGGGCGGGTGGCGATGCCGCCCTGCCCCGGTCTGGGCCCCGACGGTGGAATGGCCGAATACATCGCCGTCCCGGCGAACTCCTTCGTACCCATCGGCGATATGGATTTCGTGGCCGCGGCGCCCCTGGCCGATGCGGCGCTGACCAGCTATCACGCCATCCGCGGCGCGCGCGATCAGCTCTACCCCGGCGCGACCGCCGTGGTGATCGGCGCGGGCGGGCTCGGCCATATCGGTATCCAGATCCTGCGCGCGATCACCCCGGTGCGGGTGATCGCGGTGGATACCGATCCCGCCAAACTCCAGTTGGCGGCGGAATGCGGTGCGCACGAGGGGCTCGCGGCCGATGCGGAGACCGCGGCGCGGGTCCTCGCCATGACCGGCGGCCGGGGCGCGGAGGCGGTTTTCGATTTCGTCGGAGTGGATTCGACCGCGAAGCTGTCGGTGGAATCGGTCGGTCCGAACGGGGCCTACCGGATGATCGGATTGGGTGACGGGAATCCGGGGATCACCGCGGGCCCCGCGGGCGGGCCGGGGCTGCCGTGGGGAGCGACGGTGCGCAAATCCTACGGCGGCACCAAACGCGATCTCATCGACAGTATCGCGCTGGCCCGGGCGGGCCGGATCACCGCGCATACCGAACAGTTCGCCCTGGAAGAGGGCGCTCACGCCTACGAACTGCTCGAACAGGGCAGAATCGGGGGCCGCGCGGTCCTGGTGCCCTGAACGGCGGCGGGCATTCCGCACCCGGTATCCGGGTGCGGCGAGAACGCCCGCGCCGGGGCGGTCGCGGCTCGGTCAGTTCTTCCCGGCCGCCCACATATTGCTGAGCAGCGTATGGCTGGGGGTATCGGCGAGCGATTGCGAGGATTCGTAGATCCGCACATAGGAGGTGGCGTGGATGCGCCAGACCCCGTCGGCACCGCGGCGGTAGCGGTCGGTGTAGTACCCGGCACCCCGGATGAGCACCCCATAATCGGTCGCGAGCACGGTGTCCTCGAACAGCCAGCTACCCGTGGCGGTATCGCCGTCGACCGTGATCTCCGGATGGTTGGCCACATGGGTGGTGACGATGCCGGGGCCCATGTTCTCGCGCATGAACCCGACCACCGCGTCGCGGCCGTCGAGGGTGAGCGCCTCCCCCATGGCATGCGTCCCGTAGCGGGCTTCGATCTCCGGATCCAGGGTGGCGGCGAAATCGTCCCACTGCTTCAGGTCCAGAGTGCGGAAGTACCGATATTTGAGGCCGCGGAGTAGTTCGAGTGCCTGCAGATCCATGGAAGTCACCATGGCACGCCGGCCGCGACGCGGCAAGAACATGTTCTATTTTCGGCGGCGGCCCGGGCCGGACCCGCGTTTGCCGGACGCGAACCGTGGTACTGCGCCGGGAACGTACGACAGTTCGCGGTATCCGGCCGCCGCGCCGAAGGTGCCGCACCCAGCAGCGACGGAGACAGGAATGAACAGTGCCGAGATACTCACCGACGCCTTCGACCGGATCCGCGAGGAGGTCCACGACGCGGTGGACGGACTCGACGAGGCAGCCCTGACCACCCGGCCGGCCCCGGCCGCCAACACCATCGCCTGGCTGGTGTGGCATCTCACCCGAGTGCAGGACGAACACCTGGCCGAACTCGAGGCCACGGAATCGCTGTGGACGGGCCGTGGCTGGTACGAACGCTTCGACCTACCGATCGACCGGAACGCCACCGGTTACGGCGATACGCCTGCCGAGGTGGCGCTGATCAGCGCCCCGGCCGAGTTGCTCACCGGCTACCACGACGCCGTACACGCGCGGACGGTCCGATTCGTCGGCGCCCTGAACGATCGGGCTCTCGACGCGATCGTCGATACGAACTGGGATCCGCCCGTCACCATGGGTGTGCGACTGGTCAGTGTGCTGGCCGACGACCTCCAGCACGCGGGCCAGGCCGCTTTCGTCCGCGGGATCCTCTCCCGCGCACCGGCCGGCCGAACGGATCCGGCGGCCGCGCGCTGATACCCGGACCGCGGCCGGCGGCGATCAGTCGCGCATCGCCTGATCGCGCAACCAGCCGAGCGTCCGCGACAGTATCCGTGAGATATGCATCTGTGAGACACCGAGTTCGTCGGCGATCTGCGACTGCGTGCGGGATTCGAAGAAACGCATCCGCAGAACCTGACGTTCCCGGTCGGACAGCTCGCCGAGCAACGGTTCGATCGCCAGATAATCCTCCAGCCAGCCGTAGGACGGCTCCTCCGCACCCAGCGACTCCACCAGCGGTAATGCCGAACTCTCGCTGTCCTCCCCGGCCGCGGGCGCGTCCAGGGACGACGCCTGATAGGCGTTACCGGCGATGAGCGCCTGCGTCACTTCCACCACATCGATATCGAGTTCCGCGGCGATCTCCTTGGCGCGCGGTACCCGCCCCAACCGCTGCGACAGGATCTCGACGGTGGGACCCAGGTTCAGCTGCAGTTCCTTGACTCGCCGCGGCACCCGGACCGACCAGGTGTTGTCCCGGAAATGGCGGCGGACCTCACCCATGACGGTGGGAACGGCGAAGGACAGGAACGACGAACCGCGCGAGACGTCGAACCGGTCCACCGCGTTCACCAGACCCAGCCGGGCCACCTGCAGGAGATCGTCGTAGTTCTCGCCGCGACCGGAGAACTTGCGGGCGATGTGTTCGGCCAGCGGCAGACACCGCCGCATGATCTCCTCACGCAGCCCGGCGCCGGCCGGATCGCCCTCGGAAAGAGCGGCCAGTTTGCCGAACAAAGGCTCGATATTGTCGTAACTGTCGTTGCCGCGATGGCGACGCGAAGGTCCGGGGTCGGCCCGGGGTCCTTCATCCGCCATCGGCGCCTGCTCGGAACCAGCTGAACTCGACATCGGTCGGGTAACCACCGCTCGCCACGTCGTAGGGGTGCTGTACCACGCTGACCGAGCGGGTCAGCGTCCGGACGATATGCCAGCCGAACCCCTCCTGGTCCCGGAGGGAATCGACCTCCGAAACCGAGGTTACGCGCACTGTCATGCGATGCTCGTCGTAATCGAAGTCGCAGGTCAGACTCGAATCGGGAACGGCGGCGGCAATAAGCGATGTGGCCACTTCGTCGAGCGCGAGCCGGATATCGGTCACTTCGTCCAGACCGAAGTCGGCGATCAGCGATACCGTCTCGGCCAGCGCGCGCAACATCACCAGCTGCTCCTGCCGGGCCGGGATCCGTACGCCCACCGTCATATCCGCCGATGTCGTATACACGGACTCGGAGATACTCTCCGCCATGCGCACCACCACCTCGTTCCTACCGCCCGCGCCACGGCGGGCAGGGGGGCGCCCGCCGGGCCCCGTCGTGCCCGTGACCGTCGGTGACGCCGCGGTTCGTCTGTCCTCGGATATCGGCCTGATTGTCACATGCGCACATACCCCGGTCGGAATCTCCGAAACACCGCGCAGTTCAGGTGCGGTCGATCCGCTCGTGCACGGTCAGCAACAGATGATCGAATTCGGTGCGCAGACCGAGGCCGGCGTGCTCGACCGTGCGGACTTCGGCTACCAGCCGCTCCGCCAGCAGACGTAATTTGACGTTGGATTCCTGGGAACGCCAGATCAGGACGCGGAATGCCTGATCGGCACTGATCCCGTAGACGAGCATCAACGCGCCCTTGGCCTGTTCGATCACCGCGCGTGCGGCGTAGAGACCGGGCAGCGTGTCCTGCAGCGTCTCCTCGCGTTCCTCTGCCAATGTCTCGGTGAGATCCACGTAATAGCCGGCGCAGCCGACCACCGTGCCGTCCTCGTCGGTCATCGCATCGGCCACCACGATCACGGGTCTGGTGTGGCCCTCGAGATCGACGATGCGGTGCCGGCTGCAGAAGGGCTGCGCATCGGCGACCGATTTCGCCAGCGCATTCGCCACCTGGTCCCGGTCGTCGGGGTGCTTGTGACCGAGCAGTAATTCGGTGCTGGGTGTCATCGGCTCGGCCGGATAGCCGTGCATCTGCGCGACTGCCTCCGACCACTCCCAGCGTTGTTCGGCGAACCAGAACCGGAAGGCCCCGGCGCACTGCGATACGCCGGCGATCGATTCCAGTAACTCGTCGTCCAGTTCGTCGGCGATTTCGCCGTGCTCTCGGGTCACGGCTCGAGTATCGACGGTTCCGGCGCGGAAAGCGACCCCGTCCCAGCCTCTGGACCGGCCGGGACGGGGTTACGGACGGCAGATCAGCTCGCCAGCGCGGTCCGCAGTGTCGGGAAGTAGCGGAACTGCGGCCGTACCCCGGCTACCTCCAGTGCTCGTTCCACTTCCTTACGCCCGCTGACCACCCGCAGTTCGACCCCGGCCCGCCAGGCGTCGGCCTTGGCGTCGGCGAGCACGGCGGCGGCCCGGATGCTCATGAACGTGGTGGCCCGTAGGTCCAGCACCACCACCCGGCACAGCATCGAGCGGCACCTGCCCAGCACGGTGCGCAGTTCGTCGTGGAGCACCGCGTCCAGTTCGCCTTCCACCCGAGCGATCACACAATCGGGATACTCGGTGCTACGGCGCGACCACAGCCGCGCTGCCGCCGAAGGCCTCGGATCACGGCGCCGGTGTTGATCGACCTGGTACATAGCGGTGGTAACCGACATATCAATCCCGTCCTGGTGGTGGGGATTTCCGGTGGCGTACGCGCTGGCGGGCAGATATCGGAGCGGAATCGTTTCCCGCTCGTCGAGCCCGAGCACCGGGCTACGCGGTACCGGGATCGGCTGCATGTTATCAACCTGCGGACCATTCTGGCACGGTCGGCCGACCCTGTACACCGCCGCGCGACCGGGGGATCTCCGCCCGGAAGCGGCCGCGCGGCCGGATCGCGATGTTTATCCCGGTCTCGACCGGTTATTGCGGGAGGCAAACGGCCGGGTCGGACCGGCCGACCGACCGACCGACAGGGGTGGAGGTATCCGATATGGCTTCTGTGACCGCAGTCGCGACGATGCGTCCATCGACAGGCCCACGCGCCGATTCCACTGCCGGACGCCGGGCGGCCCCGATCTCCGGATCGCTGCGCGGCACATCCTGACCGGCCCGACGACGAGCGGTATCTGCTGCCGACCCCCAGGGATCCGGCGGCGGATGCCTGCGAAAGGCGAACCATGGTCGAAACACTGTCCCCGAGCGAAGCGGCTGTCGTGCGCTGCCTGCCGATGCCCCGAGGCCCCCTGTCGGCGGCCGTCACGGACTTGCTGGCAGGTACGCCCGGCCGGCCGGTTCCCGGAGTTCCCGGCGGCCTCGACCCGTACGGCGAGGATTTCCAGCTGACGCTGCACACCTGCTACGAGCTGCACTACCAGGGTTTTCCGGGGGTGCACCCGGACTGGGAATGGGATCCAGGGCTACTGGGACTGCGCGCGGAGCTGGAACGCGAGTTCCGCGCCGCTCTCCAGGCCGAGGTACCCGGTGGCGACGATGTCACGGCCGAACTGGACCGATTGCTCACGGTGCCCGCCTCCGGCGGCATTCCGGGCCGGTTGCGCGACGAGGGCGCCTGGTGGCAGATACGCGAATACTTCGTCCATCGCTCGATCTACCACCATAAGGAAGCCGATCCGGTGGCGTGGGTGATCCCCCGGCTGCGGGGGCGGGCGAAAGCCGGGCTGGTGGCGATCGAGTTCGACGAGTTCGGCGGCGGCCACGGTGACCGTATCCATGCCCGCCTCTACGCCGACCTGATGCGCGGCGCCGGGCTGAACGGGGAGTATCTGCACTATCTGGACGTGGTGCCCGCTCCCATGCTCGCACTGGTCGACATGATGTCGCTGTTCGGTCTGCATCGGTCGTTACGCGGTGCGATCGTCGGACATTTCGCGGCGGTCGAGATCACCTCATCCCCGGCCTCACGGCTGATGGTCGAGGCGCTGCACCGCTTCTCCGCCCATCCCGACTGCGTGCGCTTCTACAGCGAGCACGTCACGGCCGACGCGGTCCACGAACAGGTGGTCCGCCGCGATGTGCTCGACGATCTGCTCGCCCGGGAACCCGGACTGGCCGAATCGGTGGTGTTCGGCATCCAGGCCACCGATTTCCTCGAGGACCGGTGGGCCGCCGCTGTAGTCGATCGCTGGCACGCGGGTGAGAGCTCGCTGCGGACGACGGACCGGTGAGCCCGGTGCTGGTCCGAGTTCCCGGCGTCTACCGCCCCCAGCCGGATACCCGGCTGCTCGCCCGGGCGATGACCGATGCCGCATTGCCGCCGGGCGCTCGGGTGCTGGACGCGTGCACCGGTACCGGGGCGCTGGCCATCCACGCGGCGCGGTCCGGGGCGGCGGCGGTGACGGCGGTGGATCTCTCGCGTGCCGCACTGGCCTCGGCCTGGTTCAACAGCCGGCTCTACGGAGTGCGGCTGGAACTGCTGTGGGGCGATGTCACCCGGGTGGTCGAGGGCCGCACCTTCGACGTGGTGGTCGCGAACCCGCCGTATGTGCCGAGTACATCGCATCCACCCGAGGTGGGCCCGGCACGCGCCTGGGACGCGGGATGGCACGGCCGCCATCTGCTCGACCCACTGTGCGAAATGATGCCGCGTCTGCTCTGTACGGGCGGTACCGCGCTGATCGTGCACTCCGCGGTCTCCGGTATCGCCGCCACCCTCGTCGGACTGCGCGCGGGCGGCCTCAAGGCGACCGTCGTGGCGCGCACCGTCGTTCCCTTCGGTCCGGTGATGCGCAGCCGCGTCGAATGGCTCCGCGACCGCAGTCTGATCCAGCCCGAACAACAGCACGAGGAACTGGTGGTCATCCGTGCCGATCGAACCCGCTGATCCGCCACCCGGCCCCGACGAATTGCTCGCCGCGATCCAGTGCCCCGGTGCCGCTGTCGGCAACGGCGAGACCGGGCAATCGGAGATTCCGGCTCCCGCTACGGCCGCGGACCGGCCGGAGCCGCCCGCGCCCGAGGTTCGCCGGGTCACTTTCACGGCCGAGGGGCCGGCGCTGATCGAAGGACCACTGGAGGTGATCGCCGCGAACGGCGACCGTATCCTCGCCGACCGTTTCCTGGTCGCACTGTGTACCTGCAAACGATCCGGTAACTATCCGCTGTGCGATACCAGCCATCGCCGCCGGGCCCGGCCGGATACCGGCCGTGAAGGGAGGTAGCCGAAATGTCATCCATGGATCCCGACCCCGCCGAAACCCCCGATCTGGAGCCGGGCGGCGGAGTTCCGCCGGGCTCCACCCCACCGGATACCGCGCAGACCTCCGGGTTGTCGGCCGAGGAGCCGGCCACCCGCCACCGATTTCCGCGAACCGGGGTGCTCGCGGTCGCGCTGACGATCGTGCTGGTGGTGGCCTTCGCCGCGGTAGCGGTGGGTTTGGTGATAGCGGTCGTAGGTTGATTGGCGGCGCTGTTTCCGGGTAGCCCCCGGTATGGCTCCGACCCATCAGCAATTGCTGCATGCGCTGACGCGAGCCGCGAACGCGTTGACACACCACGACGTGCCCTTCGCCGTGGCGGGCGGATGCGCGGTCTATGCCCGGGGCGGACCGCCTTCGGACCACGATGTCGATCTCTTCGTCAAACCCGCCGACTGTGCCCGGGCGCGCACCGAACTCGCGCGGGCGGGACTGCGGATCGCCGACGCCGCCGAGGACTGGCTCGTCAAGGCCTACGACGGCAACACCCTCATCGATATCATCCACCGGCCGAACAACCGGGAAGTCGACGACGCACTCCTCGCGCGGGCCGAGGTCATGCGGGTGGGTCCGACGATGGCACCGGTGGTGCACGGTACCGACCTGCTGGTCGACAAACTGCTCGTCTTCGACGCGCATCGGCTGGACCTGAGCCCGCTGCTGCGGATCTCCCGCGACCTGCGCGAACAGGTGGACTGGCCGTCGGTGCGCGTACAGACCGAGCATTCGCCGTACGCGCGCGCTTTTCTGGGGCTGATCGACGATCTCGGGATCGCCGACACCCGCCCAGGTGATCGAGTATCGGGAAGGGGCGGATAGATGTCGCAGACCCACCACCGGCCGGCGGGACGACCACCGGAATATCTGGCCGCCGAACTGCACCGAGCCCTGACCGAGGACCCCCGCACAGCCGAGCAGGGCGTACGGGTCCGCATCCGGGGGGACGTGGTGGTGCTCGACGGCGAGGTGAGTACCGCACAGCGGCGCCGCCTGCTGGAAACCGTGGTCCACGAGATCGCGCCGGACGCGCAGATCCACAACGACGTACACGTGACCGCGACACCCGGGCCGGGTGAATGCGAGGACCTCGGTGATTGACACCGGGCGGAAGGGAGCACACCGATGCGGATCGCCGCTGTGGGGGATGTTCATCTGGGGACCGACTCGGGGGGCATGCTGCGCCCCACGCTGCGCGGACTACCCGAACACGCCGATGTACTGCTGCTGGCCGGCGATCTGACCAATCACGGGACGCTGCCGGAGGCGGAAGTGGTGGCGGCGGAATTCACCGATCTCGGCGTCCCGGTGATCGCGGTCCTCGGAAACCACGACCATCACAGCGATCTCCAGGAGGAGATCACCGTCGTGCTGGGCGAGGCGGGGATCACGGTCCTCGAGGGCAGTGCCACCACGGTAACCGTCGGTGATCGAACGCTCGGTGTCGCGGGCACCAAGGGATTCGGCGGCGGTTTCGCGGGCAAATGCGCCAGCGTGTTCGGGGAACACCTGATGCGCGAGTTCGCCGGGCACACCGTAGACCTGGCCGCCGGCCTGGATACCGCGTTGGCGGGTCTGGACACCGATATCACGGTGGCCCTGACCCATTACTCGCCCGTCAGCGACACACTGCACGGTGAACCGCGGGAGATCTATCCGTTCCTGGGGTCCTACCTGCTCGGTGAGCCCATCGATACACACGGTGCCGATCTGGCGCTGCACGGCCACGCCCATGCCGGTACCGAACGCGGCAGTACCCCGGGCGGTATCCGGGTCCGCAATGTCGCCCAGCCGGTGATCCGTTCCGCTTTCGCGGTGTACGAACTGCATCCGCGACCGGCCGGGGAATCCGAGCGCGCGGAGACCGCGCTGACCGGATGAGAGGTGACGGGCCCGCGCATCCGGTTCCGCGGGAACCCGATCGGCCCGGGATCCGGGCGCTCCGGCGCTATTGCGCGAAAGCGGCCTCGATACCGTCGAACCAGGCCGCTTCCTCGATCAGCCGGGTGCTGCGCCAGCCGTCGGGGGTGCGGGCCAGATCGTGGTTGTACCAGCCGCCGCAGGTGAACTGCTTTCCCGGCGACACGATCATCGGATTGAAGAACATCGCCCGCACCTTCGCGCTGTCCCCGTCGAGTTCGACCGCGATATTGGAGATGAAATGCTGTGTGCAGGTGAACAGGCTCAGCTGTTCGGTCAGCCGGGCCACCACGGTCTCCCGATCGCCGACCGGCCCGCCCGCGGTGCTGTAGTCGATATGCGCGTCGGCGGTGAACACCGACCGGTACAGCTCCCAATCCTTGCTGTCGACGGCGGTGGCGTAGCGGGTGAGCAGATCGGTGATCTCGAACCGGTCGGCGAGGGTCGCTGAATCCATCCCTCCATCCAACCGCACCGGCGGTATCGCCGGGTGGGATCGGCGTTCAGCGACCGCGGAAGATCCGGCGCCATCGCGGCACCGCGGTCGGCGTGTGCTCGTCGCGGCCCGGCCGACCGCTATCCCGGACGGTCTCCGCGGTGGTGGCTCCGGGCGCGCCCGCGACGTTGTCCCTCCACTCCCGGACGACTTCGTCGGCATCGACCGGAGCGATCGGAATCTGCGGTCCGGCCGGCATCCGCAACCAGTCGACGATCCGGCGATTGAGTTCGGTGACCGTCGAGCGCACCTCGGCCTCGGAACCGGCATCACGCACGGTCTCCGGTAACCGTTCCACATCGCGCCGCAACAGCAGCGAAGGCGGCAGCATCGCGTCGCCACTCACCCCTTCGCGGCGCAGGTAGTCGCGCAGCCAGGCATTCTCGTCGTGGTACGGGTTACCCGCACCCGGCAACGGTTTACCGGCACCCGGAAGATTCTCGAATTCGCCGCGCTCGGTGGCTTCCCTGATCTTGCGATCGACCCAGGACTCGAAGTCGACTCCCGCGGGCTTGCGCTCGGCCATCGTCACTCCTCACCGTCTCCCACCACGGTAACGCTCCCGCCGGGACCGGCGCGTACGGACGACCCGCCGCACTACGGGACACCCCACCAGCGAGCCCGGTCAGGCTCCGTTGGTGGAGGCGCTGCGGGTACGGCCGGAGCGGGCCCGGCGACGTTCGGCCTGCAGTTCGGCGAGTTCCTGCTCGAGGATATCGGCGACCCGGAACTGCCCGGTGTCGTACCCGTCGGAGGAACGTACGACGTCCAGGAACTCGTCGGTCTCCTTGTCCCCGGACATCTTGCCTTTGGATCCGCCGTCCGCGGCGCCGTTCTTGACACCGTCCGACGCGGCCTTCCCGAGGCCGGCGATCTTCTTGGGTTTGGTCACCGGCAGTTTGTCGGTGGTATCGGCTGTTCTGTTCGTCACCGTATCCCCGTCGAACAGCGGCGAATTGGCGGCCATCTCATCGAGCAGCGAGCTCGTCCGTCCGATCAATCCCGAGGTGACCTCCGCCAGGTCCCCCGATCGGCGTTTTCCCATATCACCGCCCTTGCTGTCCGACCGAAAGGCCGAACCACTCGAAGCGGTACCCGATGGCTTGCTACCGGCGGGCTCCAGGGCGGCCGGTCTCGGCGTGACCTCGGCCTCGGTCACCGGCATCGTCGACACCGCCCGGGCGGTATCGAGTCGCACGCTCACCCGGGGCAGCTTGCTGCGGATGTGCTCGGCGGGGTCGGGCAACACCCGGACCTGTTCGGTGGCCCGCAGGATCGCCATACCGTAGCGGGCGCTCGCC
>JABFXT010000103.1 GCA_013361595.1 Nocardia sp.
CTCGAGACTCGCGCTTCGCGCATGCGCTTCGAGGCCTGAACGGCGAGACGGGCCTCAACCCTTTGAGGTGTCTCGTAGAACTCGACGCATGCGGGTTGCGGTGGCATTCGATGCGATCGCATCGCTCACGGTGCGGGTGACCGGCCGTGATCCACCGGCGTCTTCGAGGTCCGAGCACGGAAAACCCGGTTTGCGCTGGAACTCGAAGGTGGCTACCGCGCTCCGTGGCCGGCCGGAACGACCTCTGCCGGGAGCGGTGGGGGCGGGGGTGTGCCGTCGCCGAAGGGGCGTCCGCCGAGGGTTTCGCGGCCGTGGGGGGTGAGCCAGTTGGCGAGGTCGGGGCCCTTGGGTACCACCTGGGTCGGGTTGATGTCGGTGTGGACCTTGTAGTAGTGGTCCTTGATCTGCGTGAAGTCGATCGTGTCGCCGAATCCGGGGGTTGCGAAGAGGTCCCGGGCGTAGGCCCACAGGACGGGCATTTCGCTGAGTTTGCTGCGATTGCATTTGAAGTGGCCGTGGTAGACCGGGTCGAACCTGGCCAGGGTGGTGAACAGCCGGATATCGGCTTCGGTGATGGTGTCGCCGACGAGGTACCGCTGTCCGGTCAGGCGGTCCGACAACCAGTCCAGGGCGGTGAAGAGCCGATCGTAGGCGGCGTCGTAGGCGTCCTGGGCCCCGGCGAAACCGCAGCGGTAGACGCCGTTGTTCACCTCGCGGAAGACGCGGGCGTTCACCTCGTCGATCTCGGCGCGCAGGGCCTCGGGGTACAGGTCCGGTGCGCCTTCGCGGTGGTACTCGGTCCATTCGAGCGAGAAGTCGAGGGTGATCTGCGGGTAGTCGTTGGTGACGACCTGTCCGGTCGGTACGTCCACGACGGCCGGGACGGTGATACCGCGCGGGTAGTCGGGGAAGCGGGCGAGGTAGGCGTCGCGCAGGCGGGGGATCTTCAGCACCGGATCGATCCCGCCCGGGTCCAGGTCGAAGGTCCAGCTGAGTTTGTCGTGGGTCGGCCCGCACAGACCCAGCGAGATCACGGATTCCAGGCCCAGCAGGCGGCGCGCGATCAGGGTGCGATTGGCCCACGGGCAGGCGCGGGCGGCGACCAGCCGGTATCGGCCCGGTTCGACCGGGTAGCCGTCGCGGCCGTCGGCGGTGATCCGGGTGGTGATGTAGTTGGTGTCGCGTTTGAATTCGCCCGGTTCGACGTAGGTGCCCTGTGCGGTTTCCGAATCGGTCATGACACCAGTCTCGCAGGGCCGGTCCACTGGCCGTAGGGTCCTCGTACATGGCCAGTGGACACAATACGAGCGATACCGGACCCACCCGGCTGGAGCGGGCGGTCACCGAACGTGGTGCCGAAGTCGCCACTCTCACGCTGGCGAGCCCGCCCCTGAACCTGTTCGATCAGGCCATGTTCGACGCGCTGGTCGCCGATATCGCCGAGTTGTCGGCACGGCCGCCGCGGGCCTTGCTGATCAGGGCCGAGGGCAAGGTGGTCTCGGGCGGGGTCGATGTACACACCTTCGACGGGCTCACCGCCGCCCAGGGCGCGCAGTTGTGGCAGGACCTGTTCGCCCGGATCGGTCACCCGATCGAGGCGCTGCCCTGCCCGGTGCTGTTCGCGGCGCACGGCCTCACCCTCACCGCCGCGTTCGAGATCGCGCTGGCGTGTGATCTGATCCTGGCCGCGCCGAAGGCGAAGTTCGGGCTGGTGGAGATCGTGGTGGGGTTGACCCCGTCGATGGGCGGGCCGCAGCGGCTGGCCGAGCGGGCCGGATCCGGCCGGGCCCGCGAACTGGTGATGACCGGCGATCTGTACGACGCGCAGACTCTGCGCGAATGGGGTGTGGTGAATCAGATCCACGAGGATCTGGACAGTGCGGCCGTCGCGCTGGCCCACCGGCTGGCCGACGGGCCCACGCGCGCGCACGCCGCGACCAAACGCATTGTGGAGGCGTGGCGGTCGGGCGGGGTGGCGCACGCGGACGCGGTGACGCCGCAGGTGTCCGGTGCGTTGTTCGAGACCGAGGATCTGCCGCAGGCGGTGCGTAGTTTCCTGGAGCTGGGTCCGGGCAAGGCGACCTTCCGCGGGCGCTGATACGAGGTGGGCGCCGCCCGGTGCGGCGGCCGGGCGCGATACGGATGACGATTCGATAATCGATTCCGGCGATTCGCCGACTCCGCATCCGGATCTGTGATCTGGGTCATATAGTCACAGGTGCCTGACTGTTCGACTGTGCGGAGGTCCGATGCAAGCCGGTACGACCACGATCATCGGGCCCGCGGCCGGGCCGTCCGCGCCCGGGGAACGCACCTGCGGTCCCCCCGCCGGCCGGCCGGACCTGGTGGAATTCCATATCGTCGACGCCGGCACCACAGCGCCGTTGTCCCGGGGCGCGGACGGCATTCTGCGCTACGGAAATCTCAGTCCCGCCCTCACCGAACTGCTCGATCTGCAGGTCCACGCGTTCTCCAACCGGGAAGCGGTGGTCGAGGTCGGCGGTGGCCGGCTCACCTATCGGGAACTGTGGCATTCGGCGTCGCGGGTGGCCGGCGGATTGCAGGAACACGGGATCGGCTACGGCGACCGGGTCGCCGTGCACATGCCGCCCGGGGTGCGCTGGGTTCAGGCGTTCCTCGGGGCGCTGCTCAGCGGTGCGGTGCCGGTACTGGTCCATCACGGGCTCTCCGGCGAACTGGCCGATCGGGTCATCGCCGACAGCGATGCCGATTTCGTACTGGGCGCGCCCGACCGTGGCTGCGGTGCCACCCGTAGCGATTCGCGCTGGGTCACCGATCTGCCCGATGCCGCCGCCTTCATCGACGACGGCGCCGCGCTCAACGATCTGGCGCTGCTCTGCTACACCAGCGGCGCCGGGGCGGGCCGGGTTCCCACCGGGGTCGAGCTCACCAACGAGAATCTGCTCTCGGCCATCCGGTCCATGGTCGCCGCCCTGGATCTGCCGACCGACGGTATGCGGAACCTGGTGTTGCAGCCGCTCGCCTACGCCAGCGGCTGTGTCGACCAGCTGCTGCCGACGTTCGCCGTGGGCGGGACCGTCGTGCTGGCCCAGGACCAGGCCGGGGTCGCGGCGGCCGTCGCCACCGAAGGCGTGGACACGGTCGCGGCCAATACCCGCATTCTCGGTGGGTTGCTGCCGGAACTGGCCGCGGACCGGAGCAATGGGTTGTGTACGGATCGGGTGATCCGGGTCAGCATCGCCGGCCATCGCGCCGAAACGGCGGACGCCGGTGATCCGGGCCCGGCCCTCGCCCGCGATCTCGGCGAAGTCTTCCCGTCCGCCCGGCAGTGGTCGGTGTGGGGTGCCACCGAGACCAGCGGTATCGGGCTCGCGTTGGGGCCGACGGCCGGTCCGGGCGCGGACGGTGACGGTACTGTGCTGGGTTTTCCGTTCGGCGGTACCGAACTCGCGCTGTGCGGGCCGCGGGCCGCGGCGGGGCACGGCGAACTACTGTGCCGCGGCCCGAACGTGACCAGGCGATACTGGAACGATCCGCAGCGCACCGCCGACCGTTTCACCGGTAGCTGGTTCCATACCGGCGACCATGTGAGCATCGGCGCCGACGGTCTGGTCCGGCGCAGCGCCTGAGTCAGGCGACCAGGCGGTCCCGCAGGCGGTCGCGCAGATCGGGAGTGAGCCCCACCGCGGTCAGGTACGCGTCGAAGTCGCCGTGCAGTTCGATACCGGACTCCAGCCCGGCCCGCAGGTACTCCTCACGTACCTCGAGGACGGCTTGGGGCAGGTCGGCGCCCAGTTCGTCTTTCAGCGAGGTGCGCAGTTCGGCGACGGCCTCGTTGCTCAGCAGGTAATCGCCGAGGATCTCCGGCTCGATGACGCCGACCGCCCGCAGCAGGGTGGCGATGGTCCAGCCGGTGCGGTCTTTACCGGCCGCGCAGTGCACGAGGACCGCGCCCCGGTCGGCGACGATCGCCTCGGCGAGCGCAGTGATGGCGGCGTGCGCCTCGGGCCGCGCCGGGAAGTTGCGGTACACGTCCATCATGTAGGCCAGCGCGGCACCCGGGGCGTCCTGGCGGCCGGCGCCCGCCTCGTGCGGCGGCGCGGTGACCGTACCGTCGTCGAAGGGGGTGATGCTGAGGCGGACCCCGGGAGGCAGCCGATCGGCACCGGCGCGTTCGATCTCCCGGTGCCCGCGCAGATCGTGGACCGCGCCCACACCGAGTTCCCGGAGGGTGGCGTGCCCGGCGTCGTCGAGCCGGCTGAGCTGGGCCGAGCGGAGCAGGACTCCGTGCCGTGTCGTCCCGCCACCGCTGATGCGCAATCCGCCGAGATCTCGAAAGTTGAAGGTGCCGCTGATCCGGAGATGCCCGGCGAGGGGAGAGCTTGTCACCGCATCAGGCTAACCGGCGTCCCACGGTGCGGGTTGTGTGATCCCGCACAGCCGTCGAAGATCGGCCCGATGTGGTCGTAGACTTGCCGTCGGTCTCTGCCATGAGGCGCCAGGGCGGTGTGATCAGGTTTCGCGGTGCCGGTCCGGGAGCGCGCGCAACCGAGGTTGCGGGGTATGTGAATCGGTCCCGAAGGGGCCGTCAAAACAGTCTTCGGGTATGAGTTTCCCGTTAGAACTGTTCTCAAACCCCGAAAACCTTCTAATATTGAGAAGACGGATCGTTTAGGCTGTTACTTCCCGACCAATGCCTTCTCGATCCGGCCGGCCACTTCGGTGCCGAGTATTCGGCCCGGTGTGTGCGAGTTGTTTGCCGAGGGAGCTTGCGTTGGGCGTACGTGGAGAAATAGCGGAGGTCCGGATCCGGTCGGCCGTGCGTGAAGCGGTCGATCATGCAGACGCGGTACTGGATATCGCCGGATTACGGGCGTTGCGAGTGTTGCTGCACGCTGGAGTGAGTGCCTATTGGCCGCTGGTCAAGTCGACGCCGGAGCAGCAGATCCACGCATATTCGAAGACCGTGCAGTCTCTGTGCCGGCACTGGGATTCCGGTCCGGACTACGTGCCCGACCCGGTGATCTCCGAACGGCAGCGTGCCCAGCAGCGCGATGTGATCGAGTGGCTCGAACTGTGCGCCGCTCGGTCCGGTACCCGCTGGATCGAGCCGGTCGAATCGGTGGCGTCCTACGTGATCATGGTGGTGCAGGGTTCGGTGCTGCGCTGGCTGGCCGATTGCGACGACGAGGTGGTCCTGGTGGCCTTCGACGATCTGGTGTCCAATCTGGTCACCCGGGCGATCGACGCCTGACACCCGCCCGTAGAGCTGGACGTTCGACCAGTTCGATGGTTGAGTGGTCGGGGTGAGCGCGACCTCGCCGATTGCCCCCCTGCACGCGGCCACCGCCGATCTCGACCCGCCGCTGGCCGCCGTCGACCTCTCGGTCCTGCGTGCCAATGCCGCGGACCTGGTCCGCCGGGCCGCCGGGCGGCCCATCCGGGTGGCCAGCAAATCGGTGCGCTGCCGCGCCGTACTCGAGGAAGTACTCGGCACCGGACTGACCGCCGCCGGCGGTTTCGCCGGTCTCATGTCGTATTCGCTCGCCGAGGCGATCTGGCTGGTCCGCCGGGGTGCCCGGGATGTGCTGCTCGGCTATCCCAGCGCCGATCGCGCGGCGTTGGCCGAGCTGGGCGCCGATCCCGTACTGGCCGAGTCGATCACGTTGATGGTCGACGATATCGCGCAGTTGGCGCTGATCCGGACCGCGGTCGGCACGGCCACCGTGCGGCCCCGCATCTGCCTGGACGTGGACGCGTCGCTGCGGATCGGGCCCGTGCATCTGGGCGTGCGCCGGTCACCGATCCGGACTCCGGAGCAGGCCGCCGAACTGGCCCGGACGGCCGCCTCCCGTGGCTTCCGGGTGGTCGGCCTGATGACCTACGAGGCGCAGATAGCCGGGCTCCCGGATACCTCGTTGCCGGTGCGGTTGGTGAAGAAGGCATCCGCCCGGGAGATCGAGCGGCGCCGGGCGGCAGTGCTGGACGCGGTGCGATCGGTGGCCGGGCCGCTCGAGATCGTCAACAGCGGTGGCACCGGTTCCGTCGAATTGTCCGCCGCGGCAGCCGGAGTCACCGAGATCACCGCGGGATCGGGCCTGTACGTGCCGACGCTGTTCGACGACTATCGCTCCTTTCGGCCAAGGCCCGCACTATATTTCGCGCTTCCGGTACTGCGCCGGCCCGCGGCGGGAATTGCCACGGTGTTCGCCGGTGGATATATCGCGTCCGGGCCCACCGGTGCCTCCCGTGTTCCGAAACCTGTGTGGCCGAAGGGATTGCGGCTGCTGGGTACCGAAGGGGCGGGGGAGGTGCAGACCCCGCTGTCCGGGGCCGCGGGACTCACGATCGGCGATCGGGTGTGGTTCCGGCACGCCAAGGCCGGTGAGCTGTGCGAACGGTTCGACCGGCTGTATCTGGTGGACGCCGACGGATCGCGTATCGAGGTGCCGACATATCGCGGTGAAGGGAAATGTTTCGGGTGAGGCCGGTCCGATCCGGTACGGCAGTGCCGGGTAATTCGATTCGATAATCGGCACCCCGGGTTATTTCATCGGACAGGCGCGAACTGTCTCGGCCGGTCCGGAAAAATCTTGATTACTTCAGTTATTTCCCAACCGGATGAAGCGGGAGATATTCGACATTTCTTCCAATGATTCCGGAAGGAATTCGGTCAGCAGTGTCGAGCGCACGAACACCGCTCGGCGGCGGGCCCGGCCCACCGAATCGTGTACGAGGGCGGGAGACAGCAATGTCCCGACAGGTACGGGGGAGTCCTCGGGACTCGATGCCGCAAGCGAGACCAGCACCACCGCGGCCTCCCGTCCGCGCAGCAATTCCGGTGTGCCGACCAGCACCTCCTCGAACCGGGCCCGCGCCAGCAGCGTCCGGATCCGGCCGACCTGGGCGCGGTGCGGCGAGACCACGACGATATCGTGCGGCTGCAGCGGCCGGGGCCCGCCGCCGCCGTCCCAGCGCTGTCCCAGCAGGTTCCTGATCTGCTGCAGCACCTCGCGGGCCTCGGCGTCGGCGGCGGTGCTGTTGCCGTCGTGATCCACCAGCACCGTGGCGATCCCGGGTTCGACGGCGTCGCCGGGCCGGCCCGGTTCGGGTGCCGCTCGCAACCGGTCGTCGAAATAGAGGTGTGAGAGCGCGTCGCTCAGCACCGGATGCAGACGCCGGGTGAGGCCCAGGAAGTAGCCGTGCGCGGCGGGGAGCGTGCGGTGACCGCCCGCCGACCAGGTGAGCGCCGGGGTGTGTACCGGCTCCGGGTGCGGTCCCGGGTCGGGGTCGTACCGGGCGGCCGGATCGCCGGTGAGCAGCAGATTGCGGGCGCTCACCGAAACGGCGGCCGTGGTCGCCAGCGGGAAGGCGTTCGCATCCGCGATCACGAGCAGGTCCAGCGAATCGCGCGGAATACGTGCCGGATCGATGAAATCGGCGGGGTTACCACCCACCACACAGCCGCGGATCGCGTTCGCCAGGAACCGGGGACAGCGTTCGGGTTCGAGCACCAGCCATTCGGGTGCCACGGCCACCGCATCGCTCTTGGCGACCAGTTCGGGCAGCACGCCCGCCCGCACCACCGCGTCCAGCAGGTTCTCCACCGGCGCGGCCGTGGGCGCGACGACTCCGATACGCCAGCCGTTCTCGGCGACCAGCGCACCGAGCACATCGGCGAGGATGGCGGTGCGACCGGTCCCGGTCGGCGCCTCCACGGCGAGACAGGAGTTGTCCAGATCGCGCAGCGCCGCGGTGATCGCGGCCCGCGGATCGTCCGCGGCCGGTGGCAGACCCGCGGCGGTGCGGAACCGGGGTGGACGGCGGGCGAGCAGGTCGAACAGCGCGGTGCCGGGGATCGCGGGCAATGTCACCAATAGTTGCCTGCCGATATCCTCGATGGCGTCCGCCGCGGCGACCGGTGGGTCCGGCGGCGCGGGCACCAGCGCGACCGGCAGTTCACTGTGTGGTTCGGCTCCGGCGGCCAGAGTTTCCTCCAACCGCACGGTATCGGCGAGATCCGCCTCCACCGAACAGCCGAGAACGGTAGCGGTTCCGCAGGTCCGAATGGCGCGGGGAGCGCGGGCCGCGGGTTCGTACACGACACGGACCGCGGTCCCCGGTGCCGGACTCGGCCCGGCGAGACGGCCGGTGAGCCGGAGGAAGCGGCGCACGGTATCGCCGGGGCCGATATGCCATTTCGTATCCACCGCCGCCGAATCGGCGACCATCACCCCCGGGTCGGCGGTCCATTCGCCGAGTGGATGGGTCAGCCGGTCGATATGTGCCCACCAGGCCAGCTGGTGTTCCCGGCGGTGATAGCCGAGCAGCGCGGCAGTCGACTCCGCGACCCGGTACGGCTCCCCCGGGGCCGTGGGATCCGTGGTCGCCCGGCGGGCCGCGAACTCGGCCAGTGCGGCTTCGGTGGACGAGGGCTGGGCCGGCGGTGTCTCACGCAGCAGCCGGTCGAGCGTCTCGATCTGTCCGATGGGCGCCACGGCCTGCGGTGGGTTCGTATGATCGCGCAGCCGGTCCGCGAGGCGCAGCACGGTAGCGGCGTCGGATCCGCCCGGCGGAGTATCGATCACGGCGGCGACCGCGGGCAATGCGTAGGTCTGGGTACCGGCGACGAAGGCACCCCGGAAGATCGGATGCAGGTCCACCGGCGTCCCGGTGCGCAGGAGTAGGTCCACGGTCTCCTCACCGCAGCCCAGGCGGGCGGCGGTGTGCAGCAGGAAAGTACGGGCCGCGCCGGTGTAGTGGTAGATGTGCAGATCGGGGTCGGCCAGCAGCGGTTCGGTGAGTGCGGCGAGGATATCGGTGAAAGCGCGCCGCCCGGTGGCACGCAGCTCACGTCGCCGCTCCGGAGTGATCCGTGGGGGTTCGAGCGGGATCTCGCGGGTCAGGCGGACCGTATCGCGGGCCGCGATCTCGACCCGCAGCAGGCCCGGCCGGATTTCCGCCACCTGCAGGGCGAGATCGCCCGCAGTGGCGGGCGGCAGCATATCCAGCGCCGCCGCGTCGGCGGTGACGTACTCGCCACGGCCGGAATGCTCCTGCCGCAGCTGCACGACGGCCTGGGCGCGCAGGCGGGCCAGGATTCGCGGGGGTATCCCCGGCGGGGCCACCGTGCGGGTGGTGAGGCTGTCGATGGTGGCGACGCCCGCGGCGCGCAGCGCGGCCCGCGTGGGCAGGTCCATTCCCGCGACCAGCAGCAGATCCCGCGCCTCGGCCCGGGCGGCCAGACAGGTGGGACAGCGCCGGCAGGCCCGGAAACGCGGGTCGCCCCACTGCACCGGCAGCAGTTCGCTGGAATGTTCGTCCAGGATCGCTGTCGTCCGGCGCCGCCGGGCCCGGTACACGGGCCGGGTGTCGGCGAGAGCGACCGTGTGGGTTCCGGTATCCGAATAGACAGACAGCCACGGGTCGACGCGGATCGACCGCTCCTCGAGCAGTGCCGCGGCGACGGTCATCCGCAGTACTGTCGCGACCGGTCCGGCTCCGCCCACACCGTGCAGGCGGATCCCGTCGCCGGTCCGGGTCATCAATTCGGTGTGCGCGAAGACTTCTCCGTCGAACACCACGGCATCGACCACGGCCGGGGCCCCGGCGGCGAGGGCGGCGAGGGTATCGGTGTGCGCGCCGGCGAGGGCGGGGAGCGGGACGGGCCGGGGGATCTCGATCAGCGAGCTCGCGTACCGCTGCCGGACGGCGCCGCGTACCCGGTCGAATTCCGCGGCGCCGGGCCCGTCGTGACCGGCTCCGGCCGGCTCGTATCCGGCGCCGCCGGGCCCGGCGGCAACCGTCCCCAGTTCGGCGTCGAGGGCACGGAGCAGCGCGAATTCGCAGTGCGCGGCGCGCACCAGATCCGCGGCGTCGTACACCACCCGATCACCGACAACGAACACCCACGGCCCTCCTGCGCCCAGTGACATACCGGCCGCCGCTGCGCGCGGACCGGACGACACACCGGCCGGCTTCTACGCGCGGACCGGTCGGGCCCACTGTAACCACCGGGCCCGACCTGGTGGAACGGGCCGTGGATTCAGGAGCGCGGTTTCCGGCGATCCTGACGTTTCGGGCCCTCACGGCGGGGGCCGCGGCCGATCGCGCGATGTCCGGGCGGACCGGAATCGAGTTGCAGCTGGATGAGGACACCGCTGATCCTGGTGCGCCGCAACGCTTCCAGCGTTTCCGCCGGCAGATGCGCGGGCAATTCCACCAGGCTGTGGTCGGGCCGGATACTGATATGCCCGAAATCGCTACGGCGCAGACCGCCTTCGTTGGCAATGGCGCCGACGATCGCACCGGGTACCACCCGATGCCGTTTACCCACGCTGATGCGGTAGGTGGCCAGTTCGGCATCGGTGGTGCGGTGCCGGGACGGGCCGCGGTTCGCGTCGAACCCGCCCTCCTCGAAACGACGTGGCGCGCGCTCCCGGCGCGGTCGCTCCACCGGCTCCGGCTCTGGTTCGAGGAAGAAGCTCTCGCCGTCCTGGGCGGCCACCGCCAGGGCGGCGGCGATATCGGCCAGCGGGGTGTTGTGCTCCTGCTCGTAGTCCTCGATCAACTTGCGGAACAGCGCGAGATTGTCGGAGCTGAGGTTCTCGGTGATGGCGTCGCCGAACTTCGCGACCCGCTGGGCGTTCACATCGTCGACGCTGGGCAACTGCATCTCGGTCAGCGGATGCCGGGTCGCGCGTTCGATGGATTTCAGCAGATGCCGTTCCCGGGGGGCGACGAACAGCAGGGCCTCACCGCTGCGGCCCGCGCGGCCGGTACGGCCGATCCGGTGCACGTAGGACTCGGTGTCGTGCGGGATGTCGTAGTTCACCACATGCGAGATCCGGTCCACGTCCAGGCCGCGGGCCGCGACATCGGTGGCGACCAGGATGTCGAGGGTGCCTGCTTTGAGCTGGCCGATGGTGCGCTCGCGCTGGGCCTGGGCGATATCGCCGTTGATGGCCGCGGCGGAGAAGCCGCGGGCGCGCAGTTTCTCGGCCAGCTCTTCGGTGGCCTGTTTGGTGCGCACGAAGATGATCATCGCCTCGAAGGACTCCACCTCGAGGATCCGGGTGAGCGCGTCGAGTTTGCGCTGATGCGAGACGAGCACCCAGCGCTGGGCGATATTGGTAGCGGTGCTGGTCTTGGCCTTGACCGTGATCTCGACCGGCTCGCGCAGATACTGCTTGGAGATCTTGCGGATCGCCGCGGGCATGGTCGCCGAGAAGAGGGCCACCTGTTTATCGGCCGGGGTATCGGCGAGGATGCGCTCGACATCCTCCTGGAACCCCATCTTCAGCATCTCGTCGGCCTCGTCGAGTACCAGATAGCGCAGCTGCGACAGGTCCAGCGTGCCCTTCTCCAGGTGATCGATGACGCGACCGGGCGTCCCCACCACGACCTGCGCGCCACGCCGGAGACCGGACAGCTGCACACCGTAGCTCTGGCCGCCGTAGATCGGCAGCACATGAGTGCCCGGCATATGCGTCGCGTAGCGGCCGAACGCCTCGGCGACCTGGATCGCCAGTTCCCGGGTAGGCGCGAGTACCAGCGCGGCGGGCGGTTTACCGGCGGGACGTTCCTGCAGCAGTCCCATCAGGATCGGGATGGCGAAGGCCGCGGTCTTACCGGTACCGGTCTGCGCCAAGCCCACCACATCCGCGCCTTCCAGCAGCGGAGGGATGGTCGCGGCCTGGATGGGAGAGGGCGATTCGTAGCCGACATCGGCGATGGCCGAAAGGATGCGGTCATCGATTCCGAGATCTGCGAAGGACGGTCCGGCGGTTTCGGGTTCGGTCTCGCCCGGGTTCTCGCCGAGGCTGTCGTCGCCCTCATTGGTGCTCATTGACCAGGAGTTTACTGGTACGGCCTGGTTGTCCGGCCCACCGGGCCATACGGTGTCAGCATGAACGCCGACCCCGCCGACTTCCCGGACCCGCACCAGGGCGCGACGGTTCTCGCGGCCGTGCAGTTCGCACCGCATACCGATATCGACGCCAATCTCGCCGCGCTCACCGCCGCGGTGCGGGCGGCGGCGGAACAGGGCGCGCGGATCGTGGTCGCTCCCGAGTACTCGATGTTCGCGCTCGGCCGGCTCGACGAGCGGGCGCTCGCGGCCGCGCAGCCGCTCGACGGTCCGTTCGTCTC
>JABFXT010000086.1 GCA_013361595.1 Nocardia sp.
CCCTGCTTTTTCGTGACGCGGTGGCAGGCGTACCGGCCGGCCGCCATCTGTCCCGTTGGGTGGCGGCCGACCGGCCGCTCTTCTGGTTCATCGGTGTGTCGGTCGCGGCCATGTCCGTGTTCTTCGGGGTGATCGGCCCCTGGCTGACCGACAACCTGTTCCGGACGCTGCGCTATCGGCCGCGGTTGCTGCGGTTGCAGCGGCAGGGAAACAGCGAAGCGCTCTCGCGGGAGCTCCTGAAGCTGGGCGAAGAGATCGCCGAGCGACCGTACCGTGAACAGCTACTGTTCGGTCTCCTGCTGCGGATCGATGCCGGCCGCCCCGACGGCGAAGTCCAGGAGAGCGTGCTGCGCACCCTGTCCCGCATTCCACGGCTGGCCGAGCCGGGCTTGCTGTTCCGGCTCAGCCCGCTGTGGGAAGAGCAGGTGAAGATGCGCCTGGTCATCGCCGACGCGCTGGTGACCGAGTACCACCGCACCCAGGCCGGCCCGCACTTGGACACCGCCTTACAGATCCTGGAGGGACTCCACCGCCGGCCTCCGGCACTCGCCGGAAACGCGGCGCGTGCCGCGATCGCGCTGACGCTGGCCTGGGCTCTGGGGTTGCGGTACGCCAGGGACCCCGCCGGTGACACCGGCGACCTGGTCCGAGCCCTCGGTCTGGCGGAGCAGGCCGCTGTCGTGCTCCCGGCGGAGAAAGCGGGTGGGGTCCTCGGCCGGCTTCTGGTCAAGCAGTACGAGCGACAGCCGGACGTGGCCACGCTGTCCCGCGCGATCGAGGTACTCCGATCGGCCGGTCCGTCTTCCGGACTGATCTGGGCGCTGGTGCTCCGGCACCGGGCAGTCGCGAACAGCAGCGATCTGGCGGAGGCCGCCGCGATCGTCAGGGACCTGGCTGTCGACGGTTCGGACGACGAAGAAGCGTTGTTCATGCTGCTGTTCACGGCAATGCAGGTACCCGGATGGTTGTACGGGCCGGAGCGTGCGCTGGTGGCGGACCTGCTGGACGTCGGCATACCGGCTACGTCGTATTCGCTGAACCTCCTGACCAGCGTGGCAAGAGCTACTCTCGCCGTCGACGAAGACCACGAGCGGGCACTCTTCTGGTATGAACGCATACTGTTGCTGACCGAACAGTCCGCCTCCCTCGGGCTGAGCCTCCAGGACCGGAAGGTGTTGCTCGCCGACAGAGCTCCTTCTCCTGCGTCGGTCGCGGATATCGCCCTGGCCATGGGCCAGGTCGAGCGGGCCGTGGAGTTGCTGGAACTCGGCCGGACCGTCATCTGGTCGCAGACCCGCCGGTTGCGCCGGACCGAGCCGCGGCCGATCGGCGCACCGGCCCGGCCGGCCGAGCTCCGCGGCGAGCTGGACAAGCCGGGCTATCCCGTTCCGGGACACTACGACCTGCTGTCCGGGCACCGCGCGGCCACGGCTCGTGCCGAGTCGGCCGCCGAATGGGAAAGGCTCACCGCCGAGCCGCGCCCGGACCGGCGAATGAGCTTCGCCGAACTACGTGAGGCGGCCCGCGGTGGGCCCGTCGTCATCGTCAATATCCGCGATACGGGCTGCACCGCGATCGTCGTGCTCGCCGATCGTGATCCGGTACACGTAGGGCTTCCCCTCGCGGACCACGCCGAGCTGGCCGCCCGGGCCAGGGGGTTACTCGTCCCCACCATCAGGGGCATGAATGCCCTCGCCCTCGCCCGCCTCCTCTGGGACACCGTCGTCGCCCCCGTGTTAGAGGTGGTCGAGCCGTATCTCGGCGCGGACCGCCGCGTCTGGTGGTGCCCGACCGGCCCGCTGTCCGCTGTTCCGCTGCATCTGGCCGGTCACCACGATCAGCGAAACGGTCCCGCGCTGATCGACCACGTCGTCTCTTCGTACACCCCGAGCCTGTGGGCGCTGCGAGATGCGCGCCGGTCCGGTCCGGATAGCGTGGTTTCGACTCGGCCTTCGGCGGTGCTGGTCGCTTCGCTGCGCAGGACACCCGGCCTGCCCGAGCTCGAGCACGCCGAGGAAGAGGCGGCGATCGTATCGGCCCGGTTCCCGGCGGTCCGGGTGCTGGGAGAGCAGGAGGTCACCGTCGCCGCGACCCGAGCCGCGCTGAACGACCACCCGTGGGTCCATATCGCCTGCCACGGCGACGAGAGCGGTCTGATCCTGCACGACGGACGTCTCGGCCTGGACGAACTCGCGGATATGAATCTGACCGGAGGGCGGCTGGCGTTCCTGTCCGCCTGCGTCTCGGCGCTCCCGGACGCCCGGGCCAGGGAGGAGGCACTCCATCCGGCCGCGGCGTTCCACCTGAACGGTTTCTCCCACGTGATCGGGACCATGTGGCAGATCGCCAGCGTCGATGGGCCGGCAATCGCGGACGACTTCTACCGCATGGTGCTGACCGAGCGTCGCGAGCCCGCACGCGCGCTCCACGATGCGCAGCGCAGGCTGCGCGAAGAACACCGGGCCGATCCCGCCCGCTGGGCGCCCTTCGTGCATTTCGGTCCCTGAAACAGCAAGTGCTGGTGCAGAGTTGACGTATGCCCTGGTTCTCTTTCCGACGACGTGACCGGCGGGGCGAACCCGCTCCCGCCCCGCCACAGCCCGCCGAGTCGATCGCCCCGCCGGAGGACCCTGCACTGGCTCATGCCTGGTTCTGCGAGCGACTACCGAATCTGCGCGCCGCCGCTGACGAGTACGGCTGGCGGCGAGAGCTGGAAGCCCAGGTGGCGGCTGTGCGAGACGGGCGGCCCGCCACCGAGGCGCTGGCGGCACTGCGGCTGAACACGTCCGGCACCGTACGCGGGCTCGGCGAATTGCCCCTCCGGGACGTATGGGATCCCCGTCCGATCGGGGAGCGTTTCCAGTGCCCGCGTTTCCAGTGCCCGCCGCGCAGTCGTGGCCGGGACGGGCACGAGCCGCGGTGCCATCTCGAAGACCGCCAGTGCCTGCCCACCATCTATCGACTCGACTCCTAGGGGCGACATCATGGACGTCCTTCTCACCGGTTTGGGGTCCAAATTCGCCGAGCGGTGGATCACGCTGCTCGCATTACCCGGCCTGCTCTTCGCATTGACACTCGTGTTGTCCTGGTGGCTGCACCCGCTCGGCGCGGCCCATGCTCTCGACCCGGCCCTGCTCAGCGACCGGCTGGACCCACCGCCGCCCCGGTGGCCGGCGAACACCCCACACCGGCTGGTGTTCGCCGCGCTGGTGACGCTCGCCGGGGCGGCCTCGGCCGGCATCGTCGCGGAGTCGAGCCGCGTCATCGCACGGCTGTGGATGGGGCGTGGTGTGGTGAGCGGCAAGCTGCTGGGATTCTTCCTCCGCCGCCGGATCCGGCAGGCCGAGAACGAAGCCCCGCGGGATCAGCGTGCCCACTACCTCCCCGAACGGGCGACCCGCATCGGAGACCACCTGCTCCTCGCCGAGCGGCGGATACACGCTCAGTACGGGGTGGGGCTGATCCGGATATGGCCACGATTGTGGCAGCTGTGTGACGACAGTGAACGCGGCCCGGTCCAGCACGCCTGGAACCGGTACACCGCGGCCTCGATGCGGGCGGCATGGTCGCTCGGCTACCTGGCGCTGGGCCTGCTGTGGTGGCCGGCCGCGATAGCCGGCGGCGCCCTCTACCTTTCGGCCTGGATCGCCGCCCGCCGCGCGGCCGCCGAAACCGGTGTACTCGTCGAGGCGCTCACCGATATCAAACTGCCGGAGCTGGCCGCCGCCCTGGGCGTGCCGTTGCCGCACGGCCGGTTCACTCCAGCCGACAGTCACATCGTCGAAACCGTCCTGGGCAAGGGCGCATATCGCCCCAGGGACCCGGACACGCCAACTGCTTCGGAGTAGTCGCCGGTCTCGCCGGAACGGTCACCACCGTGGGCGCCGCCGTGCGGTCGGGTGACAGCCCTGGCGCGGCGGAATAGGTTTCCACCATGACGAACAATCCGTTCTTCGCCCGGAGCCCGCTTCCGTACGAACTTCCGGAATTCGCGAAGATCGATGACGAGCATTATCTACCCGCGTTCGAGCGGGGGATGGCCGAGCAGCTGTCCGAGATTCATGCCATCACCTCGGAGGTGGAGGAGCCCACCTTCGACAACGTCATTGTGGCGTTGGAGCGTTCGGGTGCGCTGCTGAAGCGGGTGTCGAATGTCTTCGGCAATATCGCGAGCTCGGATTCGAGCGCGGAGTCCGATGCGATCGAGGCCGAGATCTCGCCGCGGCTCGCGGCGCACCGGGATGCCATCCATCTCGATCCGAAACTCTTCGGTCGGATCGACTCGCTGTACGGGCGGCGCGGCGAGCTCGGTCTGGACCCTGAGCAATTGAGACTGCTGGAGCTGTACCGCCTCCGGTTCGTCCGAGCCGGCGCCGGCCTGGATACCGACCAGCAGGACCGGTTGCGTGCGATCAACGTCGAACTCGCGGCATCGGCAACGCAATTCGGTCAGGCGAACACGGCGGCTCGCAATGCGGCGACGCTGATCCTGGACGATGTCTCGGAGCTGGCCGGACTGGACTCGGCGGCGCTCGCTGCCGCGGCGGCGAATGCCCGGTCGCTCGGACACACCGGAAAGTGGGCGCTGAGCCTGCAGAACGTCTCGAATCAACCCGTGCTCGCTCGGCTGACCGACCGAGAGGTGCGGCGACGAGTGATGGCGGCGTCGCTGGGGCGTGGGTTCGGTGCCGATGGTGCCAACAGCGCCCTCGCCGCCCGGATCGCTGCGCTGCGCGCCGAACGGGCCACGCTGCTCGGTTACCCGGATCACGCCGCGTACGCGGTGGCGGATCAGACCGCGAGAAGCGTATCGGCGGTCGAGGAAATGTTCGACCGGCTGGTTCCACCCGCTGTCGCCAAAGCACACGACGAGGCTGCCGAACTCGCGGCGGCGATGCGGGCCGCTACGGACGAGGAGGATGCCGGACTCTGCTCGTGGGATTGGCAATTCTGGTCGGGAAAAGTACAGGCCGCGGGGGCTTCGGTGGACACCGAGACGTTGCGTCCCTACTTCGAGTTGGAACGCGTGCTGCGAGACGGGGTGTTCTACGCCGCGGAGCAGGTCTACGGGATCAGCGTCCGGGAGCGCGGCGATCTGATCGGTTATCACCCGGAGGTCCGCGTTTTCGAGGTGTTCGATGCCGGTGGCGAGCCCCTCGGGCTGTTCCTGGGTGACTTCTTCGCTCGTCCGTCGAAACGGGGCGGTGCCTGGATGAACGAATTGGTCAGCCAGTCACGCCTGTTGGATCAGAAGCCGGTCGTGGTGAACAATCTCAATATCGCGAAACCGGCCGAGGGTGAGGCGGCCCTGCTGACCTGGGACAACGTGAGGACTTTGTTCCATGAGTTCGGTCATGCCCTGCACGGGCTGTTCTCGGATGTGCGGTACCCGTTCTTCTCCGGTACCGAAGTGCCGCGCGATTTCGTCGAGTTCCCGTCACAGGTCAACGAGATGTGGATGTCGCGGCCGGAAATCCTGGCCAACTATGCCCGGCACTTCGAAACCGGTGAAGCGATGCCCGCCGAACTGGTCGAGCGGATGGCCGCCACCGAACGTTTCGGTGAGGGCTTCCGCACTGTCGAATATCTTGCCGCGGCACTGCTGGACTGGGCATGGCATCGTATCCCGGCCGCCGACCCGCGGTCCGGAGTTTCCGACCCGGACAGCGCGTACGTCGAGGCTTTCGAGGAGGCGACGCTCCGGAAAGCGGGAATCGCTGTCGCCGCGATTCCCCCTCGTTATCGGACCGGATATTTCGCGCATATCTTCTCGGGTGGCTACGATGCCGGCTACTACTCGTATATCTGGAGCGAGGTGCTCGATGCCGACGCCGCACGCTGGTTCACCGACGGCGACGCACCGATCCGCGAGAAAGGCCGGCTCTTCCGGCGCGAGCTGCTGTCCCGGGGCGGGTCGGTGGACCCCCTCGAAGCCTTCGAAGCATTCCGCGGCCGAGCACCCGAGATCGAACCCCTACTGATCAGGAGGGGGCTGACCGTCCGATCCGGACAGGATGGAAGATGACGCGGCCGAATCCAGGTCGGGTCGGCTCCCCGACTTGCCGGCGGTGTCCTGGTCCGGCGCATGCGGGGTACGGAGCATTCTGGCGAGCCGGCTTACTCGCGGCCGATTCGTGAGCGTCGGCAGCGACTTGCGTGCTGACGATGGTTATCGGCGGGGTAAACCGCTGAGCGCGATTACCTGGGAAGGATGCCATGCGTACTGTTGCGATCTTCGAGGGCCGCGGGAGACGGCTCTTTCCCATGGTGTTGTTCGCTGTGTCGGTGGCAGTTCTGCTGACTGTGACCGTGACCGCGGTGACGATGAGTGCACGCACTGCCACCGATGACGCCCGGTCGCCCCAGGACAGCGACGGGTTCGACTCGGGGCTGCTGGTGCGCATCGAGCAGGCCGAAGCATATGCGCGAACCCGCCCCGGGTTTGCCGGAATCGTGCTCCGCGACCGAATGACCGGTGCTGTATGGCGTAGTGCGGACGCGGGGACGCTGATCTGTGCTTGCTCTACACAGAAGCTGGCCATGGTGGTGGATTTGCTGCTCCGCAACGACTCGGGCGCGATCACGCTGACCGGGGAAGACCGTGCGTTGATCCACAAGATGCTGAACTCCAGCGACGATGAGGCGGCAACGACGCTGTGGTATCGCTACGGCGGTGCGGCGGAGTATGCGGCGCGGTTTCCGTCGTACGGGATGACCGATATGAAATTCACCGACCGGCACGAGCATCATTGGGGTTGGATCCTGTCCACCTCGAACGATCTCGACCGTCTGATCAATTACGTGCTGGAGGAACTGCCCGCCGGGCATCGGGACTATATCGTCGGTGAGATGCGGTCGGTCGAGGTGAACCAGCAATGGGGAGTCTGGGGTGCAGGTGCGATGGCGCGGCCGGGGAACAAGAACGGTTGGTCCGACGACAACGATGACGGCTCCTGGCTGATGAATTCGGTGGGATTCGTCGGCCCCGAAGAGCGGTACACGTTGGCGATCATGGACAACACCGGGGTGGTCGAGGGCGGTGACGAGGTCGGCATGGAGACCACGACCGGGATCAGTGAAATCCTCTTCGACGGTTACTTCGGCTCGGAGTACTAGCGGGGACCTCGACTCCGCCTGGTCGTCGGTGCCCGGAACGCCGGGCAGGAGGGTCAGTGCTCGAAATAGTCCTCGGTACCGACGTGCGGATGCGGTTCCGACCGAACGGGATCTCGGAGGGGCCGGTCGGGCTCGGCCTTGCGGGCGAGAGATGTGACGATCAGTGCCAGAGCTGTCGCTATCACGATATGCGCGGTGAGCATCACCAGCATGGGAAGGGCGAAGCCCTGTTCGGTGAGAATGCCGTGGTCTCCCACGCAGTAGAGGGTGTAGTTGGTGTAAGTGCCGTCGGAGTCGTGGAAGGTGTCGGAGACGACCACGGGTTCGGTGGTCGGGGACGAACAGAACAGGGGCGCGGTGAGTTTCGCTTCGCCGGGCCAGATGGCCACGGGAACGACGATGCTGAAGGCGCCGACGAGCAGTCCGGTCGAGAGGCTTGTCACTACACGGGGCATCGGTCATACCTGCTGGGCTCGGAGGAAGGCGCCGGTGCGGTCGAATTCGGCGACCGCCTCCGAGCGCGCGGATGCCACGTTGGCGACGATGCGGATATCGCGGCCGAAGCGGCTCACCAGAACGGCGGTGACCTGGCCGTCCGGTATTTCGCTGCGGGTGCGGGCGGTGTCGACTATGTCCTCGAGGCGCGAAAGCCCGGGCACCTCGCTGATCGCGAAGTTCTCGCCGTCCAGGTCGTCGAAAGAGGAGACCCGTACGGGGCGTGGGGCACTCAGGTCGCCCAGGGTGAAGGAGTAGTCGTCCAGCAGGCGGGCCGGACCGGGCGGCCGGACGCGGAAGCGGACAGTGGGTTCGTGGGCGGTGAAATCGCCGCCGGCCAGGAAGTTCGTCACCTGGGTCGGCTGGTTGTTCACGACGAGCCGGAACTGGGTGGAGTTCGGTGCCGTGAGAAGCATGACGTTCACATCCGGGTCCGGGGCACCGATGCGCTGTGCCAGTGCGGCGATCGCGGCCTGCGGCAGGGAGCTCGCCAATCCGCCGCCGCGCGAACGGATCCGGTCCTCGAACTCCGCGCGGTCCACCGCGCCGAAACATCCGCTGGTACTGCTGAGCACGGCCAGGCACATCAGGAAACGGAACCATAAGCCACGGTTCATATAAGAAGATTAACTGGCCCCACGAGCGCTGCCCGTTTGCTGAGCCGACCCCGGTTGTTTCCGGGTGATCGGAATCGGCCGCGCGCTTGCCCTCGGTGCGTCTGTCTTTCACTCCGGCGGTGTCGCGGAGCGCTCTGGCGCCATGGCCTCCATACCCAGGCCTTCGGTGCCGATATCGCCGATTCGGCACTCCGGCATCGCACCGGTCCGTGTCTCCGGTCAGGCCGCGAACACCACGCGATCGCCGTATGCCCGGTCGCCGGTGGAACCGGTTTGCCAGGGCCAGGAAGAGCACGGGATGCGATATCGGGCGATATCGCCCACACTGATCTGAAACTGCTGGTGGTGGCGCGGAGAAAGGTGATCGAGTGACCGATCCGCTGTGGCTCGACCCGGACACGATGCATGCCTCGGCGGCGGAATTCGACCAGATGGCCGACGAACTGGCACAGATGCTCGCGGAGTTGCGGGCCACCTCGCTGCGCGAGGGAGAATCCTGGGGTGCCGACGATCCCGGCAAGGCCTTCGCCGAGAGCTACGTGCCCAGTGCGGAGCAGGGTATGGCGGGTTTCGAAAACCTGGTGGACCGTGTCCGCGCCCTCGGCGCGGGTCTCCGTGCCGCTACCGGGATATATACGGATACGGACAACGCCGGGAGCGCGCAGGTACAGAATTCCGAGCCGACTCGCTACCCCGGCGCAGTCACGGATCCGGCTGCTTCGATACCCCCGGCCTCGGTCCCGGCGGCGAACTCCGTGGACCGGACCGGGGTGCCGGCGCAGCGAACCGCCGGGGTGATACGGCCGGCCGATGATCCGATCGCTTCCACGACGGGGCAGAATGCCGCCGGCGATGCGCGGTCCGGCACCACCACCGGCGCGGAGGGCGCCCAGCCGGGCGAGGTCCCGCAGTCCCAGCAGCCGGGTGCCGATGGTCCGAGGTCGCCCGACCCCGCGACCGGTCCGCGCGGCCCGGAAGGAGAACCGCGACCTCCGCTGCAAGCTCCGGGTGCTTCGGCTCCGGTGGGGACGGTTGCGGCCCCGGTCGGGCAGGCTCCCGGAACCAACGCCGCGAGCCCCGCGAAAGCACCGGAGGGCCCGAAGCCGGCGGCCGCGCGCGCCGCTTCCACCGGATCGACCGACGCGCCCTGGGGCCGCAACTCCCCGGGCTCTCCACGATCCGGCGCGCCGGTCGGTGCCTCTGCTCCGGAAAGCCAGCTTCCGCCCAGGGCAGCTCCGCCGCGAACTGCCGATCGGCCGCCGGCGAAACCGGACGCGGAACCACGCCGCACCCCGCCGTCGCGCAAGGAGGCCATCGCCGCGCGTGCTCGGCGCGAGTCCGATGAAGCGGCCATGGAAATCCTGCGCGAACTGGCAGCGCGGCGCGACCTCGAGATCGTCGGATTCGAAACCGCGGGTATCGCCGAGCAGACAGCCCGGGAGATCGCCGAAGCCGTCGACGCGGTTCTCACCGAGCACCCTGTGGTTCTGCGGGGGCTCGAGGTCACCGACGCCGGTCCGCTCTCCCGAGCGGAGAATCGACGCGCGGGTGCTGGGGACTCCGCGGTGGACCTGTCGCAGCCTCCCGCACCGTGGATCGTTCTCGATGTGACCGCGACGGCGGACCCCGGTGCGCTCATCGGACGCGACCGGGCCGGCCACGACCAGGTGGAAAGCTCACTGCGGCAACGGCCCATGTATGTGACCATGCTGCGAGAGCTCGGCCACGTGCTGGACCTGACCGGCGGGCTGCGGGCCAGGGCAGAGGCGCAGCGGGCGCTGATCAGCGAATATCTACGAATCAGCGGTGCCCAGGGCGAGACTCTCGGGCGGATCGTCAGCGGGTACCGATCCTGGCGGGCCGAGCTCGGGGACTACTGCTTCGACGACCGCACGTTCTCGCCCGGTCGAGCCCTCGCCGCGGGTTTCGCCGCGGTCGAGCTGGTCGGTGGCGAAGCTCCCGCGGCTGCCAAAGCCTTGCATCGCCTGCTGGTGGCGATGGCGCGGGCCTCGGTGTCGGATAATCGTTGAACAGATGATCCGGAAAGGACGCAGCCATGGACCGGTGGAAACGAGAAGGTCTGCTGAACGCCAACAATGGGCTGAGGAACCAGATCGAAGATCTGCTCGATACCTTCCAGCAGCAGCAGACCCGGCTGGCCGAAACGTATCGGCAGTTGGAGGAGACTCGGATCCGCGCTGAATCGGTGGACCGGTCGGTGGCTGCGACCGTCGACGCCGGCGGGGTACTCACCGAGCTGAGTCTCACCGCGTCGGCGCTACGCAAATCCCCCGACGAGTTGGCCCGCGCGATCGTCGACACCGTCGCGCAGGCGGCCGAGCACGCTCGCGAGCATCAGCAGACGTTCCTCTCGCCCGCCACCGAGGAACTCGAGAAAATGGGTGATCTCTCGGGCCTCGTGCCCGAGGTACCCGACTTGCGCGATGTGCGCACTTTTCTTCGCGGTGAGCGGGATTCGCAGCAGTGAGCCCCTGGGTTTGCCAGCTTCTCAACGATGGGGACTTATTAATATCAAATAGACATCGGAAAGTTGAGTTCGGCCGATCGAAGTAAAGGTAGATGCGGTGGATGGGCAGGGGTGAAGTGTGTCTCTGCTGTTGCCGTGGTGGTTACCGCCCGGTGTCCTAGAGGTTGTTGCTGGGCATTTTCCCGAGGCGCGGGAAGATGCGATGCGCCGCGAGGCCGACGAGTTGTCGGCGAAGGCGGAACGGCTTCGCCGGGGGGCGGAGTTCCTTTCGGCCAGGGCTGATGGCCGGCGGTCTGGTTTCGGTGGGGCCGGTGGCGACGAGTTCGCGACGCAGTGCCGGGATACGGCGACGGAGTGCAACCGTCAGGCTGACCGGTTGGACAGCCAGGCCCAGCAGCTGTATGAGGGGGCGAATGCGTTCGAGGTCCAGAAGTGGACGGTGATCGGGTTCGCGGGCATCTTGGCGTGGACGCTGTTTCATGCGGCGATCATGTTCGCGTATGGGGGTGCGCTCGAGGCGTATGTGGCGACGATGCGGACGCGGACGGCGTTGGGGATCGCCTCACGCAAGTTGTTGGAGTATTTCGCGGGGATGAGTGCGCGGGCCGCGGCGGAGCGGGGTGCGCTGGCGCTGGCGGTGAAAGCAGGAGGCTTCGGAGCGTTTCAGGGTGGTGGGATCAATCTGGCTGTGCAGCTCAAGCAGGTCGGTTATGAGCAGCGGGGGGAGGTGGCCTGGAAAGATGTGAAGATCGCCGCGGTTGCGGGCGGTTTCGGTGGTGCCGCCGGTGTGGTGACGGGGAAGTGGGTGGGGGACAAATGGGTGGTTCCGGCGACCCTCGCGCGCGCGGAGCTGGCCGATACGACGGGCAAGCAGGTGGCGGTGCAGGTGGGTGGGGCGCTGATGACCGGTCTCCCGGGTGGGTTCGTGGGTGGGATCGTGGGGACCGGGGTGGCGTTGAAGATGTCGGGGGAGAAGTTCACGCTCGAGGCTTTCACGGAGTCTTTGTTGCCGGCGGTGGCGGGTGGGTTTCTGGGGGCGGCGGGTCACAGTCTGGCGAGTTTGCGTGCGGCGGCGCCGCCTGTCGCGGGTGTGGACGGGCCGGGTGTCGCGGGGGTGCCGCGGGGACCGGATGCCGGGGCCGCGGTGGCGGAGGTTGCTCGGCCGTTGTCGGAGGCGTTGGCGGGGCGTGGTCCGTTGCGGGGTGTGGATCCGTTTGCGGTGCCGAAGTCGCATCAGCAGAAGTTGAACGAGTTGTTGTCGGGGTTGTTGCGCGATGTCGATACCGATGTTCCGCAGGTGAATTCGGTGGATTGGCGGCCGGGCGGGGATTCGCTGCCGGAGAACGTGAATCCGGTGAAAGTGGATTCGCTGGCGCCGCATGCGGGCTCTGCGCCGG
>JABFXT010000146.1 GCA_013361595.1 Nocardia sp.
GGTATCCGGCTCCGAAACCGGTACCGCACCACGGACATCCGCTACGGTGACCGCGCCGTCCGGCCCCGACCCGGCCACATGCCAGAGGTCGATACCCAGTTCCCGGGCCAGCTTCCGCGCGCCCGGCGTCGCGGCGACCCGCTGCGATTCCGCCGCCGCGCGGGCCGGTTCGCCGCCGGGTTCCGCGGGTCGGTCCACCGGCTGCCGCACCGACCCGTTCGACCCGGCACCGATGACCCCGTCCTCGTACGACATCCCGTTACCCGCGGTCGATTCGGTGGGCGGTGCCGTCGCACCGCCGGGACGCTGCCGGCCACGACGGCGAGTGACCCGCTCCTCCGAGGGGCCGTACCCGACCAGCACCGAGGGGCGGCCGCCGGATCCCGGTTCCGTCGCGGCCGTGCGGATCCGGATCAGCGGCGCGCCCACCTCGACGGTCGCCCCGGGTTCGGCGAGCAGTTCCACCACCGTGCCCGCGAACGGCGATGGCAGTGCGACAACCGCTTTGGCGGTTTCGACCTCGGCTATGGTCTGGTTGAGCGCGATCTCGTCGCCCACCGCCACCGTCCAGCTCTGGAATTCGGCATCGGTGAGGCCTTCGCCGAGATCGGGGAGACGGAACTCCAGGATCTCGCCGGTCTCTGCGGCACGATCTTCGTCGGCGCGGGCGTCTTCGTCCACGGTTTCGGGCACCTCCGGCTGGCATCAGGGTGGGATCACGCTTCAGGCGGCAAGCGTTCGATCGACCGCCTCCAGGATCCGATCCGGGTCGGGCAGATGATGCTTCTCGAGCTTAGCCGGAGGGTAGGGGATATCGAACCCGGCGACCCGCAGCACCGGCGCCTCGAGCCGGTAGAAACACCGTTCGGTGATCCGGGTGGCGATCTCGGCACCGATACCGCCGGTGCGCTGGGCTTCGTGGACCACGATCAGCCGGCCCGTCCGCTCCACCGATTCCGCCACGGTGTCCACGTCCAGTGGCGCCAGACTCCGCAGATCCACCACCTCCAGCGAGATCCCCTCCTCGGCACCCGTCTTCGCCGCGGCCAGCGCGGTGGCGACGGTGCCGCCGTAGGCGACCACCGTGGCGTCGGTACCGCGGACGCACACCCGCGCCCGGTCCAGCGGTAGGTCCGGTTCGGCCGCCGGATCGAATTCGGCCTTGTCCCAGTACCGGCGTTTGGGTTCGAAGAAGATCACCGGATCGTCGAGCGCGATGGCCTGGCGGATCATGGTGAAGGCATCGGCCGGATTGCTCGGCGCCACCACCCGCAGACCGGCCGTATGGGCGAAATACGCCTCGGGTGATTCGGAATGATGCTCCACCGAGCCGATACCGCCGCCGAACGGGATCCGGATGGTCAGCGGCGCCCGTACCGCGCCTCGGGTGCGGTAGTGGATCTTGGCGACCTGGGAGACGATCTGGTCGAAGGCCGGATAGACGAATCCGTCGAACTGGATCTCGCATACCGGGCGGTAGCCGCGCAGTGCCATCCCGAAGGCGGTGCCGATGATGCCCGATTCGGCCAGCGGGGTGTCGATGACCCGGCGTTCGCCGAAATCCTTCTGCAGCGCGTCGGTGACCCGGAAGACGCCGCCGAGCCGGCCGATGTCCTCACCCATCAGCACCACTTTCGGATCGTCCTCCAGTGCGGTGCGCAGCCCGGCGTTGAGTGCCGCGGCGAAGGTGGTGATCATGAGCGGACTCCTTCCTCGCGCGCGGTGGGCGCGACGGTGGCGAGCGCGGCGGCCGGATCGTCGGCCAGATACGCGGCATACTCGGCGCGCTGTTCGTCCAGACCCCGGTGCGGAGTCGCGTAGACGTGGGCGAACAGTTCCGACGGCTCGGGGTCGGCCATCGTGAGGGTTTCGGTGCGCATCAGGTGCGCCACCTCGTCGGCACGTTCGTCCACCCGCTGCCGGAACTCGTCGTCGAGCAATCCTTCCCGTTCCAGCAGCAGTCGCATCCGCAGGATGGGATCCCGCCGGGCCCATTCCTCGGTGTCGGCGGCGGTGCGGTAGCGGGTGGGGTCGTCGGCGGTCGTATGCGGGCCCATTCGGTAGGTGACGGCCTCGATGAACGAGGGCCCACCGCCGCCGCGGGCGCGCGCCGCGGCCTGCCTGGTGACGGCCAGCACGGCCAGTACGTCGTTCCCGTCCACCCGGGCCGCGGGGATCCCGTATCCGATCGCGCGCCGGGCGATCGGGGTGGCGCTCTGCAACTGGACGGGCTCGCTGATAGCCCAGTGGTTGTTCGTACAGAAGAACACCACGGGGGCGCTCCAGCTCGCGGCGAAGGTCAGCGCTTCGGCGATATCGCCCTGGCTGGTGGCACCGTCGCCGAAATAGGCGACTGTCGCGATCTCGGCGCCGTCGAGGTGGGCGGCGTAGGCGTATCCGGTGGCGTGCAACCCCTGGGCCCCGACGACGATCGCCGGGTTGGCCGTATTGGTGACTGCCGGATCCCCCGAGGAGTGCGACGCTCCCCGCCACATCGCGGTCATCGCACTGGGCCGCACTCCTCGGCAGTAGGCGACAGCGCTTTCGCGGTAGCTGCCGAAGACGTAGTCGTCGGGACGCAGCGCGTGGGCCGAGCCCACCTGGGCGGCTTCCTGCCCCTGGTACGGCGCCCAGAGCCCGAGCTGCCCCTGCCGGGCCAGCGCGACGGCCTCGGTGTCGATACGCCGGCTGACCACCAGGTCTTCGTAGAGCTGCCGGAGTTCGCCGGGTCCGATATCGGCGACCAGGGCCTGATATTCGGGGTGGTGCACCCGAGCGCCGTCGGGCTGGATCAACTGCACCGGATACTCGGTTGTGCCGGGCATCGACATCGCCTCCTCACGCGGGTCACGCGCTGATGTGGCCTGTAACACATAGCATCCACGCTTAAGCGATCTGCGCAAGTGCCCATTCAGAAACTGAGCAAAGTGCACGGTTTCCCACCGGTAGATGCTGTCATACTGCGTCATATGACCAGTCCGGAGAAAACCGAAGCGGTAGCCGACGCCACCGACGCCCGACTGCTCCTGGAACTCATCGCCAACCCCCGCGCCACGGGTGTCGAACTGGCCGCCCGGCTCGGCCTCTCCCGCAACACCGTGCAGGCGCGGCTCACCCGCTGGGAGGCCACCGGCGTGCTGGGCAGTTTCGAACGCCGGGTCGAACCGCGCGCGCTCGGCTACCGCCTGTCCGCCTTCGTCGCGGTGGTCGTGGACCAGCACCGGCTGGAGGCGGTGGTCGACGAATTGGCCGAGATACCGGAAGTGACCGAGGTGTGCGGTATGACCGGACCCACCGACCTCACCGTCCGGGTGGTGGCGCGCGATGCCGACGATCTCTACCGGATCACCGGGCAGATCCTCAAGATTCCGGGGGTTGTCCGCACGAATATGGCCCTGGTGATGCAGGAATCGGTGGGTCCACGGACCGCTCCGCTACTGCGCCGTCTGGCCGAGTCGTATCGGCCGCCGGGCAATCCCCGTCCGCCGGCCGATACGGGTCGAACCGCCGCGAATACGCCACCCGGCCGGGGCCCGGGCACCGGCCCGGAGGTCGATTAAGCGACATATGAAGGTCGATGTCGCAAAGAACGGCTAAGGTGCCAGCATGGAGCTCTCAGGCACAGTATCGGACACCTACTCCGGCCGGACAGCCATCGTCACCGGC
>JABFXT010000513.1 GCA_013361595.1 Nocardia sp.
GTGGTGGAACAGGTGAACGCCACCAGCGGTATCGGCTACCTGATGACCCAGGCGCGTACCTACGGCCAGATCGACGTGATCGTGGTCGGGCTGGTGATCTACGGTCTGCTCGGCCTTTTCGGTGATCTGGCCGTGCGCGCGCTGGAGCGGAGGGCGCTGGCATGGCGACAGACACTGTCGGACTGACCGTGCGGGTCCGCGGCCTGCGTCGTGGTTTCGGTGACCGGATCGTCCTGCGCGGAGTGGATCTCGATATCGCGCGCGGCGAGTTCGTGGCACTGCTGGGTCGCAGCGGCTCCGGGAAGAGCACGCTGCTGCGCGCGCTCGGCGAACTGGATCACGATGTCGCCGGCGACGGTGAGCTGAGCGTTCCGCGGGAGCGGTCGGTGGTGTTCCAGGATTCCCGGCTGCTGCCGTGGATCAGGGTGCTCGACAATGTCACTCTCGGCCTGACCGGTCCGGGAGCCGCGCAACGTGGGCGCGACGCGTTGGCCGAGGTCGGTCTGGCAGGCCGGGAGAAGGCCTGGCCCCGGGAACTTTCCGGCGGTGAACAGCAGCGGGTGGCACTGGCCCGGTCACTGGTGCGTGAGCCGGCGCTGCTGCTCGCCGACGAGCCGTTCGGCGCGCTGGACGCGCTGACCCGGATCCGCATGCACGGCCTGCTCCAGGACCTGTGCGCACGGCACCGTCCGGCAGTACTGCTGGTCACCCACGATGTGGACGAGGCGGTACTGCTCGCCGATCGGGTGCTGGTGCTGGACGAGGGCCGGATCGCGGTCGACCTGTCCATCGACCGGGCCCGGCCGCGCCGGCACGGCGATCCGGCGGTGGCCCACTACCGGGAACAACTCCTGACCGCGCTCGGTGTCGCCACCGACTCCACTCCGTACGAGGATGATTCACGATGACCGAACCACGCAGGCTGAGTCTCAACGCGTTCATCTATCCGGCCGGCCACCACGAGGCGGCCTGGCGGCATCCGGACAGCCGCCCGGACCGGATCTACGATGTCGGCTACTACCAGGAGATCGCGCGCACCGCCGAGGCCGCGACCTTCGACGCGGTGTTCTTCGCCGACGGGCCGGCGCTGCGGACCAATGTCGCCTACAACGCGGCGCCCGGCCTCGAACCGATCACCCTGCTCACCGCGATCGCCGCCGCGACAACTCATCTGGGGCTCATCGCCACCGCATCGACGACCTACTACGAGCCGTACAACCTGGCCCGGCTGTTCTCCTCGCTGGACCATATCTCCGGCGGCCGGGCCGGCTGGAATATCGTCACCACCGGTACCGATCTGGCCGCCGCCAATTTCGGACTCGACCGGCATCCCGGCCACACCGAACGCTATGCCCGGGCCCGCGAATTCGTCGACGCGGTCACGGCACTGTGGGACAGCTGGGAGGACGACGCGATCCTGCTGGACCGGGCCGGCGGCCGGTACGCGGATCCGGACAAGATCCATCCCATCGATTTCGCGGGCGAGTATCTGCGTGTGCGCGGACCGTTCAACTCCGCGCGTACCCCGCAGGGTTATCCGGTGCTGGTACAGGCCGGAGCCTCCAACGACGGTCGCGCTTTCGCCGGACGGTACGCGGAGGCCATCTTCACGGCACATCAGCGGCTGGGCGACGCGCAGGCGTTCTACGGCGATATCAAACGACGGGCGGCGGCATTCGGGCGTGATCCCGAGCATGTGAAGATCCTGCCCGGGATCAGCCCGTTCATCGCGGGTACCGAAGCCGAGGCCAGACGGCTCGAGCGGGAGTTCAACGAGCTCACCGTGCCCGAGTACGGGATCGCGCAGCTGGAATCCCTTGCGCACGAATCACTGCGGCACCTGGAGCTCGACGAACCGGTTCCGGCCGAATTGTTCGCCGACGCCGGTGATGTCACCGATAATTCGGCCAGCCGCCGGCAGGTGGTGGCCGGTATCGTCGCCCGGGAACGGCCGACCCTGCGCGGCCTGCTGCACCGGCTGGCCGGTGCCCGCGGGCACCGGGTCTTCGCCGGGACACCCGAGCAGGTGGCCGACACGATCGAGGAGTGGTTCCGCTCCGGCGCCGCGGACGGTTTCAATGTGATGCCGCCCTACTACCCCGGCGGGCTGGAGGTTTTCACCGAGACCGTGGTGCCCATCCTGCGCCAGCGCGGTCTGTTCCGGACCGAATATTCCGGCACCACACTGCGCGACCATTTCGGGCTGCCCAAGCCGGCGAACCGGTTCGCGCCGCAACCGGTGGCCGGGTAGCGCTATCGCGATCCACCGCGATCGGACAGGGCGGTGACCAGATCGGCTGCGGCGGCGGCGAGTTCGATCCGCGCGACGTGCGGCAGGGTGGCGGCGAGTTTTCCGGCGATGGCCGCCCGGATATCCGCGCCGATCACCACCCCCTCGGCGGTCGGCGCGACTCTGCTGATCCGGCGGTCGGCCGGGTCCGGTTGCCGCGCGACATAACCGCGACGTTCCAGCCGGTCCACCATGCCGGTGATGTTGGTCTTGTCGCAGCCGAGCGCGGCGGCGAGTTCGCCGAAGGTCGGCTGCTGGTCCGCGACCAGGCAGAGCAGCGCGATCTGCTGGGCGGTGAGCCCGAATTCCCGGGCTATCGCACCGTAGAACGCGTTCACCTCACGGTAGAGCCCGCCGAGAGCGGCAACCAGGTCGTGATCGTTCACTGCCACGACGAGCAGTTTAGATGATCGACAGTTGACGGGATACGGTAATTAGTCGAGTATATCGACTATCTACATCACCTACTTCTGGAGGTAGCCGTGCCTGTAGCAGTCGTCACCGGCGGCTCCCGCGGCATCGGCCGCGCGGTCGCGCTCCGCCTCGCCGATACCGGGGCCGCGGTCGTGGTCAACTATCGAACCGACCGGGCGGCCGCCGGCGAGGTCGTCACGACGATCGAAGAAGCCGGCGGACGCGCCGTATCCGTGGCCGGCGACGTAGCCGATCCAGGGCAGATCCGTCACCTGTTCGACGCGGCCGAAGCGGCGTTCGGCGGTATCGACATCGTCGTGAACAATGCCGGTATCGCACACTTCTCCCCGATCGCCGAAGCCACCGACGACGATTTCGACCGGCTGTTCGCGGTGAATACGAAAGCCACCTTCCTCGTACTCCGCGAAGCCGCGAACCGATTGCGTGACGGCGGGCGAATCGTGGTGGTGTCCTCGGGCGCCACCGTCACCCACCGGCCCGGATCCGGGCTCTACGCCGCCGGCAAGGCCGCCGCCGAACAACTGGTGCGCGTACTCGCCCGGGAACTCGCCCCGCGTGCGATCACGGTCAACAGCGTGCTGCCCGGTCCCGTTCGCACCGACGCACTGGCTGCCGCGGGACTCGCGCAGGCCGATCGGATCGCCGCATCGATACCGATGGGCCGCCTGGGCGAACCCGGCGATATCGCCGATATCGTGGGCTTTCTCGCCTCGGAAGAGGCACGGTGGATCACCGGTGCGGCACTACCCGCCTCGGGCGGCGCCTTCTGAAATCCCGGTTTGGAATGCCGGCGAAATGACCGAGAACCGCTCGAGAAGCGTGTACGCGATTCTCGGAGTGGACTCATCGATGAATCGTGCGGGTGCGGAGATCGATTCCGGCGAAATTTTCGTATTCCACGAGACTTCGGACCGCGCCGAGGCCGTACCTGTCGATATCGA
>JABFXT010000390.1 GCA_013361595.1 Nocardia sp.
TATCGACGAGTTGCCGGATGCGGTCTGTATACGCCTCGGTGACGCTGGTCAGCGCGGCTATCAGCAGATCGTCCAGGGTGGCGAAGTAGTAGAGGGTCAGGCTGGTGGTGATCCCGGCTTCTTTGGCGACGGTGCGATGGGTGACGCCGGTCGCACCGTCGCGGCGGACGATCTCCAGCGTCGCGTCGATGATCTGAGCCCGCCGGCGGCGGCCGCGCAGGGTGCGCCCGTCGCCGGTGTCCTGCTCTGCCGCCGTCGCTTCATCCGTCATCACACGCTCCCGGAGGTCGAGGTTACCGGCTCCGCGGCACGGATTTCGGCGCCGAGGGGCCGGAGGTGGCGAAGCATCACGAAGCAGACCAGGGAAGCGACCGCGATGGCGATACCCGCGGCGAGCGCCGCGGCGTTGAGACCGCCGGTGAAAACGGTTCGCGCGTGGTCGAGAGCGTCGGCCGATATCCGGCCCTCCAGGGACGAGGCTCCGGCGAGGTCGTTGCGGTATATCTCGGCTGCCGGTTCCGGCAACCCGGAGGGGGCCTCGATGTTGCCGCGGTAGAGGGCGGTGGTGAAACTTCCCAGGAGTGCGACGCCGACAGCGACGCCGAGCTCTTGAACGGTCTCCGACAGCGCGGCCGCGGACCCGGACTTCTCCGAGGGTGCCGCACCCACGACGATATCGGTGCCCAGCGCGGCGACCACCCCGAGTCCGAGGTAGACAACGGCGAATCCGGCCACGACGCCGTGTTTGCTGTCGATGCCCGCCACAGCGAGCAGCGCGTATCCGGCCAGCGACAGCGCCAGAGTGCCGGCCATGACGATCCCGGGCGAGACACGGCGGGCCACCAGCGGTGCCCCGATGGCCCCGACGAGCATGGCCAGCGCGGGCGGGCCCATCCACAGCCCGGCCGTCGTGGGCGACAGCTCCGCGACGAGTTGCAGATACTGGGTGACCAGGAACATCACGCCACCGAACCCGACCAGACCGATCAGCAATACGAACAGGGCCGCGGAGAAGGCCCGGCCGGTGAACAGCGACATATCGAGCAGCGGCTCGGAGAGGCGCAGCTGGCGACGGATGAACGCGACGGTGGCGCCGCCACCGACGACGACAGCGGCCACCACTTGCAGGTCCATGCCGTCGGCGGCGGCATGCTTGATCGCGTAGACGATCGGCAGCATCGCCACCAGCGACAACCCGACGCTGAGCAGGTCCGGCCGACCCGCCCGGGTCCGGGATTCCGGGAGGAGCGCCGGCGCGCCGATCAGCACCAGCACGGCGACCGGGACCGCGATGAGGAAGACCGCGCCCCACCAGAAGGTGGCGCTCATGACCCCACCCACTACCGGACCCACGGCCATTCCCGCGGCGAACATGGTCGCCCAGACCCCGATGGCCGAGGCCCGTTGCCGGGCATCGGTGAACATGGTGCTGATCAGGGAGAGCGTCGAGGGCATCAGTGCCGCTCCGGCGACGCCGAGCAGCGCACGTGCCACGATCAGCCACAGCGCCGTCGGCGCGAATGCCACCGCGACCGACGCCGCCGCGAATGCCGCCATTCCGATCATCAGTGACCGGCGCCGTCCGATCCGGTCGCCCGATGTGCCCATTGTGATCAGCAGCCCGGCGATGAAGAAGCCGTAGGCATCCATGATCCACAACGTCTCGGTCGCGGTCGGTTCCAGATCCACGGCCAGACCGGGCACCACCAGGTAGAGCGCCGTCACGTCCAGTCCCAGCAGCATGGTCGGCAACGCCAGCAGTGCGAGCCCACCCCATTCGCGTCGTCCGGCCGCCTGTCTCGCGTTCATCTCGCCACCTCACCGATCTAATTGAACTATCGTACTAGTTGTACCATCGTTCAAATATGGACGCACGAAGCCCAGTTCAGCGAATACCGTTACCTCGGATAAGAAGACCAACCCTTGTTGCAATCCAACGGTTGCGATAACTTATAGCAACTCATTGGTTGCAACAACTGGAGGCTGCGGTGCCCTTCCCCGATCGCATCGAACGTGATCTCGAACTGCGCCACCCGCCCGAGAAGGTGTGGAACGCCTTGACCACGCCGGCCGGTCTCGGAAGCTGGTTCGGCTCCCGAGCCGAGATCGGTGACCTGCGCCCCGGCGGCACAGTGCGGGTGTGGTGGGGCGAGGACGGACCGCACACCCTGTGGATCCAGATCGTCGAGCCACCCCGCCGATTCGCATTCACCTGGGCGATCGAGGGGCTTCCAGCCGGCGATCCACGCCGGACCCGGGTGGAATTCGAGCTGGTGCCCACAACGACCGGCACCCGGCTCACGGTTGTCGAGACAGGCTTCGCCCAGCTGGCCGCCCACTCGGCGACCGCGTACGAAGGCAATGTCGCGGGGTGGTCGACGGAGTTGGCCGAGCTGGCCGAGTATCTCGATGCCGCGGCCTGACGATCTCGATACCGAACTGACCGCCCAAGCGGTGTTCACCGCGCTGGCGGACCCGACCCGCCGCGCCCTGCTGGCCGAACTCGCCGCGCACGGCCCGGCGACCGCGACCGACCTGGCGAACCGGCTGCCCATCTCGCGACAGGCGATCACCAAACACCTCGGCCTGCTGGCCGATGCCGGAATCGTCCGAGCCGAACCGGGCGAGCGGCGCCGAATCCGCTATTACCTGCAGAGCCGGCCGGTGTCGGTGGCCCAGTCGTTCCTCGCCGCACTCGCACACAGCTGGGACAGCCGCCTCAGCGCGCTACACGACCACCTCGACCGGACCTAGGAGAACTCCGACCATGACCCCCACTTTCCGCGGCGGACCCAACATCGCCATGAAACTCCCCAAGGCTCGGTTCGACCGGACCGTCGCCTTCTACCGGGATGTCCTGGGAATGGAAGTCACCGACGACAGTGGCGAAACCATCGCCGAAGGAGTGCCCCAGAGCGCCGCCGTCCGGTTCGGGCCCGTCACGCTGTGGCTCGACCGAGTCGACAACTACGCGCACGCGGACCTCTGGCTGGAACTGCTCACCGACGACGTCGACCGCGCCACCGAATATCTGGCCGCCCACGGCATCTCCGCACAGGACGAGCTGGAACCCCTGCCCTCCGGCATGAACGCCCACTGGATCACCAATCCGGTCGACGTCCCGCACATCGTCCGACTGTCCGAGGACGGCTGATCCGCCCGCCGCCCGGCTGCGTCCCGGCCCTCCGGGACCGGGTCCGGTCAGGACGTCATCTCGGTGGCCTGCGAGGTATCGATGACACCGAACGTCTCGCCCTGCGGCGCGGTGAGTACGCCCATGCGGCCGAACGGGCTGTCGTCGGGACCCATCAGCAGGGTCGCGCCCAGACCGGTCGCCGAGGCGAGGATCGCGTCGGTGTCCTCCACCTGGAACCAGGCCAGCCAATACGACGGCCCGGCACCGGGATTCTTGGTGGAATCGTTGAGGCCGCCCACGGGTTCACCGTCGGGCGTCAGGGCGAAGGTCGCGTAGTCGACGTTCACACCGTCACCGATCTCGGTGAACGTCCAGCCGAACACCTGCGCGTAGAACTCCTGCGCCTGCCGGTAACCGACGGTGTGCAATTCGTTCCAGCAGTAGGCGCCGGGCTCGTTGTAGATCCCGGCGCCGAAATGCTGTTTCGCCTGCCAGACCCCGAACGCCGCACCGGCGGGATCGGTGGCGACGAGCATTCGCCCGACGTCGAGCACGTCGAAGGGCGCGGCCAGGACGGTGCCGCCGGCGGCCACGATCGCCGCGGCGGTGTCATCGGCGTTCTCGCTGGCGATATAGGTGGTCCAGACCGAGGGCATCGGGGGCCCGGGCGGTTTGGGGCCGATCCCGGCGGCCGGGCGACCGTCGCGCAACGCCATCAGGTAGCCACCGGCTTCCGGCGCGCTCTCGGCGATCTCCCAGCCGAACAGCGCGCGGTAGAACTCCCGGGCCCGGTCCGTATCGTCGACCTGGCAGTCGGCCCAGCACGGGGTGCCGGCCGGCCAGGGGGTTTCGCGTATCGGCATTGCGTGTCCTCCGTGTTCCGTTTCGGGTTCGCACGAGTCGAGCGATGACGGGACCTTGCGGCCGGATGGGACAGACCCGGATGAGACAGGCGCAGTACGGTCGCGGTTCGGTGGTCCACCGCGGCCGACGGTGAGCCCACCGTATCCAGCGCACGGCAGCCGGGCAACCACCGCGCAACGCGTTCGCCGGCCCGAAATCACCGCCGCGCTAGTTGCCTATATCGTGGGTCTATGCTCATAATGTGAACCCTCTGTGGCCTGCGTCACGAACGCAGGCCACCGGTACGGAAAGCACCGCCGCCGGTGCGACTCGATGGGATATACACATGTCAGACCTCGCGACGATGGTCAACACGGGTGCCGCGGTCCTCGCGGTGGTCGTGCTGATCATCCGATTCAAGATCAACCCGGCGGTCTCGCTGGTGATCGGCTCCGCCTATCTGGGACTCACCGCGGGCCTGGGCACCGAGAAAACCGTCGAGACGATCACCACCGGATTCGGCGACATCATGGCCGAGGTCGGATTGCTGATCGCCTTCGGCGTCCTGACCGGAGCGATGTTGCAGGAGACCGGCGCGATCGAACGTCTCGTCCGGACGCTCATCCGGGTATTCGGCGTCGACCGGATGCCGTACGCGCTCTCACTCACCGTCGCCACCGCGCTGCAATCGATCTACCTGGACGTACTGCTGGTCATCTCGGCGCCGCTGGCCCGATCGGCCGCCGCCAAGATGACCCGGAAAGGCACCGCGCGGATGGCCACGGCGCTGGCGATCGGTGGTGAATGCGGCATCGTGCTCACCGTGCCCGGGGTCGGCGCGCTGGCGCTGGCCGGGCTCCTCGGGGTACCACTCGGCAAGATGCTGCTGTTCGGCCTGATCCTGGTGATCCCCACGGTCACCATCGCGGTCGCCGTGATGTGCTTCCTCTTCGACCGCGGCTGGTGGAACGAAGAACGCGACGAACAGCCCTACCCGGCCGACGACCGACCGGATACCGCAGATGCGAAGCCGGATCCCGACGCAGGCGGATCCACCGCGGGCAGCGGGGGCACCGCCGTCGCAGCGCCCGCGCGCGCCGAGACCCATACCCCGCTCCCGCTGTTGCTGGCGCCACTGATCACCGCGCTCCTGCTCATCGCCGCGGGCGCGGTCCTGGACGTCGCCGATATCCACAACCCGGTGATCGAGTTCCTCTCGACCCCGGTCATCGCGCTGCTGATCGGACTCGTCGGCACCAGTGTCGTCGGCCGGCGCAGTGTCGGCATCAACCGGATCCAGCGGTGTATCGCGACCGGTTTCCAGGAGAGCGGCCAGATCCTCATCCTGACCGGTGTCGGCGGATCACTGGCCGCCACCATCGCGGCCACCGGACTCGGCGATATCCTCGGCGACTATTTCTCCGCGAGCACCGCGGCACCGTTGCTGATGGTGTGGGCCATCGCGGCCGTACTGCATATCGCGGTCGGCTCAGTGACCATCTCGGCGATCACCGCGGCGGGCATCCTGGCCCCGGTGGCACCGGCGCTCGGTATCGATCCGGTGCTCATCGCACTGGCCGCGGGCGCCGGATCCCTGTTCGCCGTGCACGTCACGAGCAACACCTTCTGGCTCCTGCAATCGCTGATGGGGCAGACCACGCGCGGCACATTGAAAACCTGCTCGGTGGGAGTCTCGGTCGCCTCGGTGGTCGCGATCCTGCTCATCATGCCGCTGAGCCTGGTCCTGTGAATCTCGGAACCGATAGGGAAGATATGCGCAACGAAACCGTGCGGCCGCTCGACGGGATCCGGGTCCTGGAACTCGGCAACTACATCGCCGCGCCGACCGCCGGCCGGATGTTGGCCGATTTCGGTGCCGAGGTGATCAAGGTCGAGCGGCCGGTGACCGGCGACGAACTGCGCCGCTGGCGGCTGTACGACGGTGAGACCTCGATGCTGTACCGCACCATCAACCGGAACAAGAAGTCCATCGTCGTCGATCTGCGGACCGCGGCCGGTCGCGGTCTGGTCCTCGATCTGGTCCGCGAATGCGATGTGCTGCTGGAGAATTTCCGGCCCGGCACGCTGGAACGGTGGGGATTGGGCCCCGAGGCACTACAGGAAGCCAATCCGGACTTGGTGATCACCCGGATATCGGCCTACGGGCAGACCGGACCACAGGCCGCCCGGCCCGGTTTCGCCGCGGTGGCCGAAGCGGTCGGCGGATTGCGTGAGGTGATCGGCGATCCGGATCGGCCACCGGTGCGCACCGGCGTCTCCATCGGCGATTCGATCGCCGGGATCCACGCCGCCTTCGGCACGGTGATGGCCCTGTTCCAGCGGGCACGCAGCGACAGCCCGATCCCGCTGGCGGAACGCATCATCGATGTGGCGCTCAACGAATCGATCCTGTCGGTGATGGAGTCCCTGGTACCCGACTACCTCGCCTACGGGGTGAAACGTGAACGCGTCGGCGGCCGGATGGAGGGCATCGCGCCCAGTAACGCCTATCCGTGCAGCGACGGCACCAGCATCATCGTCGCGGGTAACGGCGATGCCATCTTCCAGCGCTATATGGAGACCATCGGCCGGCCGGACCTGGGCGCCGACCCGGATCTGCGCGACAATGCCGGACGCTGGGCCCGCCGCGACGAACTGGATGCCGCGATCGCCGGCTGGACGATCGGGCACACCCGGGCCGAGGCGTTGCGGATTCTCGACGCGGCCGGGGTACCGGCCGGTCCGATCTACACCGCGGCCGATATCTGCGCCGACGAGCAGTACGCCGCCCGGAACATGATCCAGCGGTTCCAGGTGGACACCGGTGCCGCCGAACCGGTGACGGTGGGGTTCCCCGGCATCGTCCCGGTGATCGGCGGGGCGTCGCTGCCGATCCGTACAATCGGGCCCGACCTGGGTGAACACACACGCGAGGTACTCGCCACGGTACTGCGCCTCACCGACGACGAAATCGACAGCGTCACAGGCACTTCGGAAGCAGAGGTTACAGTATGACCTTCACCTACACACCCGCGGCGCAGCTGCGCGACGTGACACTGCGCGACGGCCTGCAGCTCACCGGGAAACCGCTGGATACCGAGCGGAAGGTCGCGTTGATCCGCGGACTGCTCGCACTCGGGGTGCCGGAACTCGAGATCGGCTCCATGGCCCGAGCCGACCTGGTGCCACCGCTGGCCGATTCGCTCGACGTGATCGCGGCACTGACGCCGGCCGAACTCGCGAAATGCTGGGTGTGGGTGGCCACCCCGCGCCATGTCGAAAAGGCGGCCGCGGCGGGGGCGCGGAATTTCCAGTACTGCCTGTCGGCATCGGATTCGCACAATCAGGCCAATATCGGCCGCAGCACCGAGGACAGCGTCGCCGCCATGCCCGCGGCGATCGAACTGACCCGGGACTGCGATGGCGCCATCCAGCTGTGTATCGCGACCGCGTTCACCTGCCCGTTCGAAGGTGCGGTCGACCCGGCGCGGGTATTGGGTATCGCCGCGGACCCGCGGACCGACGGCGCCGTCGACATCGTTGTCGCCGATACCCTCGGCCAGGCGGTGCCGGCCCAGGTCCGGCAACTGATCGGGGCGGTCCGGGAGAGCACTCCCCCGCGCCGGATCGTCTACCACGGTCACGACACCTGGGGGCTGGGTGTGGCGAATACCCTGGCCGCCGTCGACGCGGGTGCGACGCTGGTGGACGGTTCGCTGGGCGGGCTGGGCGGCTGCCCGTTCGCCCCCGGCGCGAGCGGCAATACCGCCACCGAGGACATCCTGTTCGCCACCCGGCCCGACTGGCTGACCCCCGCCGTGCTCGCGACCGTCGTCGAGACCGGGGAGGCACTACTCGCGGATCTGGGCGAGCCGAACCGGTCCAAAACCGCCCAGGGCGCCCGCTCGGCGGCCCACGCGTTCGACTGGGTGATCGGCGAGCAGTCGTGACGGCGACCGACTTCCTGGTCACCACCCCGCTCCCCGATCCCGGAATGCGGCTGCTCGAAGCCGCCGGTTCGGTCACCGTGGCTCCCACCCGGATGACGCGGGAAGAACTGGCGGATGCCTGCGCGTCCGGTGAATACCGGGTGGTCGTGGCTCAATTACAGGACGAGTTCGATGCCGCGTTGCTGGACCGGGCGAAGATCAGCGGTATCAGCAATTTCGCGGTGGGCTACAACAATATCGATATCGCCGCGGCGACCGCGAATTCGATCGTCGTGGGCAACACTCCCGGTGTACTCACCGACGCGACGGCCGATATCGCCCTGCTGTTGATACTGGCCGTCGCCCGGCGATGCGTCGAAGCCGACACCCTCGTGCGATCCGGGAAATTCCACGGCTGGGAACCGGAACTGCTGCTGGGCCACGATGTCAGCGGCCGGACGCTCGGGCTTGCCGGATTCGGCAGGATCGCACGGGCCACCGCGCGGCGCGCGCTCGCCTTCGGGATGACGGTGAACTTCAGCCCGCGCCCGCCCGGGGACCGCGAGGTGAGCGAGACCGAACTCGGTGAATTCGCCGGCCGGGTCCGGCAGCTGCCGTGGTCCGAACTCGTGGCCACCAGCGACTATCTCTCGGTGCATGTCCCGTTGACCGAGCAGACCCACCATCTCGTGGACGAATCGGTACTGCGATCGATGAACCCGTCGGCGATAGTGATCAATACCGCGCGCGGCCCGGTCGTCGACGAGACGGCACTGGTGGCGGCGCTACGCGACGGAACGATCGCCGGGGCGGGACTCGACGTGTACGAGAACGAACCGCGGCTGGCACCGGGCCTCGCCGAACTGCCGAATACCGTACTGCTACCGCATATCGGCAGCGCGACGGTCCCGGTCCGCGCCGAGATGGCCCGCCGCTGTGCGGAAAACGCCATCGCCATGGCCCGCGGCGATCTCCCGCCGTACCCGGTCGATCCGGCAGCGCACACACCCGGAGCGGCGACGGCACCGAATTGACGGGATCGGCACCGCTCATACCATCATGAGGACGTGAACGCTCCCCCGCCCGGACCTGTTTTCGATGTGTTCGCCGTGTTGAACGGCGTCGTGGATCTGCGGTCCTATCCGCGCCGGAATCTGGTGCTGAGCTCTCCGCAGACCGGCGGATTCGTCTTCGATCCGGCGGCCTACCAGCGGGCGATCTTCGAGCCCGTGGTCCATCTGCTCAACGGCGTCGAACTGCTCGAATCGCAGGGGTGGGAGCTGGTCAGCGTGGTCGAACGGAATATCGACAACGTCTACTACATGCTGGCGTTCATGCGCCGGGCCCGAGGTGGGCCGCCCGAGGCGTAGCGTCGACGCGCGAGCAGACCTGCCGCTTCCCGGACAGAGTCGCCGATCCGGTCTCACCGAGTTCCGCTGTCCCCGGCCGGGATACGACCGCCCAGCGTGCGGGTGACCTGTTCGGCGTAGCCGACGAGCAGGTCCACCCAGGCCTCGCACTGTGCCAGCGGCATGCGCAGCGTAGGACCGCTGATCGTCAACGCGGCGGCCACGTTTCCGGTCGCGTCGAATATCGGCGCGGACAGGCCGGACGCCGAATCCTCACGTTCCCCGGCGCTGATCGCGAAACCGTCGGCTTTCGCCCGGGAAATGAGCGAACGCAGTTCGGGCGGGCTGGTGACCGTGCCCTCGGTCAGCGGTTCCAGCGGCGCGGCGAGTACCCGTTCGGCGAGGTCGGGGTCCCAGGCCAGCAGAATTCGACCCGCCGAACCGGCATAGAGCGGAATGATCTTGCCCACGTACATGTCCCGGCGCAGCGCGTGCCGGGTCTCGGCGATGGCCACACATACCCGGAAGCCGTGTTCGGCGCGGAATACGCAGGCGGTCTCGCCGGTGACGTCGCGGATCTCGCGCAGCACCGGATCGACGATCGACAGCAGGTCGAGTCCCTTCACCGCCGTGGCGGCCCAATAACTCATCCGCAGTCCCACCCGGATCCGGTCACCGGCCCGATCCAGCAGACCCCGGTCCACCATATTGGTGACCAGTCGCTGCACCGTGGAGGTCGGTAATCCGGTGGCCTGCTGGATCTCCCCGAGCGTCAGCGACGGGCGGGCCGGGGAGAAGGCATCGAGGATCTCGGTGATCTTTCCCAGCACCAGCAGCGGCTGGTTGTTCGCGGCCGCACCGCCGTCTTGCCTCGACATACCGCCGAATCTACGCCGCGGCCACCCACCCCGGCACAGGACACCGCCGGTGGACACGGGCGGTGTCCACCGGCGGTGACGAAGACAGGACGGGCCGTGCCGGAACGGGCCGGACGATCAGACCTCCACGAGCTCGGGATCGGCCTTCTCGGTTCCGTCCGGCTCACCGTGCGTTCCGGACCTGTTCGGCAGCAGGACCGCCGTCACGATCACGATGAGCGACAGCGCCGCCGATACGACGAAGGCCAGTCGCATACCGTCGAGTTGCGCGGTCAGCGGATCGGTGCCCGCGGCCTCGAGCGCGGTGGTGCGGCTCGCCATCACGGTCACCACCAGAGCCGTGCCCAGTGCGGCGGCGACCTGCTGGAGAGTCCCGAGCATGGAACTGCCGTGCGAGTAGAGATCTTCGGGCAGCGCGCCGAGCGCCAGGGTGAACACCGGGGTGAACGCCGCGGCCAGCGACAGCATGAGCAGGATGTGCAGGGCCAGCAACTGCCAGTACGGCATGGCCGCGGAGATCTGAGTGAATCCGGCCAGCGCGGCGGTGATTCCGATCGCACCCGGGATGACCAGGACGCGCCCACCGAACCGGTCGAACAGGCGGCCGATCACCGGACCCAGCACTCCCATGGCCAGACCACCGGGCATGACCAGCAGACCGGTCTCCAGCGGCGAGAGTCCGCGCAGGTTCTGCAGGTACAGCGGCAACAGCATCATCGATCCGAGCATCGCCAGGAACGCGACCGCCATCAGGATCAGGCCCTTGGTGTAGGTGCCCGAGCGCAGGATCCGCAGATCCAGCAGCGGGGTGCCGCTGCGCTGCAGCCACAGCTGCCGGACGACGAACAGACCGATCAGCGCGACACCGGCGACGGTGATGAGCGCCGGAGTGGCCACCGTACCGGCCTCGAAACGGCTCAGCCCGTACACCAGGCTCCCGAAACCGAGCGCGGCGAAGACCACACTGAACCAGTCGATCGCACCGGTTTCCGGTTCGCCGACGTTCTCCAGCCGACGCAACCCGAACCAGGTGACCACGCCCGCGATGGGCAGCACCAGCACGAACAACCAGCGCCACGACGCGATCTGGAGCACCAGTCCGGAGATGACCGGCCCCATGGCCGGTGCCACCGAGATCGCCAGCGTCACATTGCCCATGACCCGCCCGCGGTCGCGTTCGGGTACCACGGTCATCAGGGTGGTCATCAGCAGCGGCATCATCACCGCGGTGCCGCCGGCCTGGATGATCCGGCCGATCAGCAGTACCGCGAACGAAGGCGCCACCGCCGACAGCGCGGTACCGGTGAGGAAGATCCCCATGGCCAGCGCATAGGCCCGGCGGGTGGTGACCCGCTGCAGGAACCAGCCGGTCACCGGGATGACGGCGGCCATGGTGAGCATGAAGGCGGTGGAGACCCACTGCGCCGCCCGCTCGGTGACCTCCAGATCGTGCATCAGGCGCGGGATCGCGTTGATCATGATGGTCTCGTTGAGGATCACCACGAAGGTCGCGATGACCAGCAACCGTACGACGACCGGAGTACCTCCTCCGGTGCGGCGAACGGATAACAGGGCGGGCATCGGCTACCTCCGGCGATCGTGAGCGAACTGGCGTATGACCCGAGCGCGGTCGTCGATGACCGTTGCGCGGTGACACGTGAGAACAGACGGGTCAGCTGCGCCGCGCTCATCGGTGACGCGCCAGTGTTTCTCATGCCTCTGCACCGGATCAATCGGTTTTCGGACTGCCGTATTCCCGGTCACGGCCGGAATCGGCTGCTCGAGGACCGGTCGGTGCGGACCGGTCCCCCGGCCCGTGTGAGTGAGGTCATGTCCGGTCGCCGGGCGTGCGGTGGAGGACTGGGCCACACTCCCGGCTACCTCGGTATCAGGAGAGGCCCGATTCCCGGGCGGCGAT
>JABFXT010000902.1 GCA_013361595.1 Nocardia sp.
GTACGCGCAACGCTACGCGGCCAAGCACGCGAGCTGAGCCGGAGCGGGGCGGCCCCGTCCTCCCCGCTTGCGCCGAACCGATACCTTCCGGACCGCGACGATCCGGAAGGTATCGGCGCGCCCGGGGCCACCGATGTATTCCCGCATCCAGGCGACGAGGCCCCGATTCGCGGCGAAGTCACCGAACCCATGCGAGAAACCCCGCGCCATGGCGGTATCGAGTGTGCCTGTCCCGTACCGCACGTAATCATCAACGACGAGCGCGGCCACCCGATCGGTTTCCAGGGCGATGGATCGGTAGCCGTGGCCGGCCAGTTCCGCGAACAGGTCATTGCGGGTCCAGGCGAAGGCCGGTTCCAGATGGGTCGGTTCACCGAATGCCAGCAGGTCGGTGGGAGCGATAGCGACGGGTCCCAGGGGTTCGTTCGTTTATTCGATCATATCGTTGAAGAGTCACGTGATACTTTGTCGATCACCATGCGGTCAGCACACGGTAAAGTCTCAAAACGATGAACAAGATGCGTCCGGCCGACCTCGCCCGCGAGCACGGGCTCTCCACCCAGGCCGTGCGCAACTACGAGCGAGACGGGTTCATACCAGGCGCCGGGCGCACCCCGAGCGGATACCGGATCTACACCGAAACGCACGCGGCCGCATTGCGCGCCTTCCGTGCGCTCGTCACCGCGTACGGGCATACGCTCGCCGGGCGTGTCATGATCGCGATCCATGACGCCGATATCGACGCCGCGCTGAAACTCCTCGACCGCGGTCACGAACAACTGCTCCGTGATCGCGAAACCCTCGATACGGTCCGCCGGGCCGTCGGGTACCTCACCGCCGAACACCACCCCGGCACTCCCGGCCCGCCCCCTGTCTCCGCCACCCGCACCGTCGGCGAACTGGCGCATCACCTGGACGTCACCCCGGCGACACTGCGCGCGTGGGAGAACACCGGCATCCTCACTCCCGAACGTGATCCGGCGACCGGTTATCGCTTCTACACAGCCGCCGATATCCGCGACGCCGAACTGGCGCACCTGCTCCGCCGCGGCGGCTACGGCCTGCACCGAATCGCCGCGGTGGTCGAACAGATCCGCACCGCCGGCGGCACCGAGACCCTGGCAGGCGCATTGGCCGATTGGCAGCGCAGGCTCACCGCGCGAGGTCTGGCCATGTTGGCGGCCGCGGGCCGGCTCGGGGAGTACCTGGAGCTCCGGGGCGATCCCCTGCCGCATCCGACCAGCGGTCGCGCCTAACCGGTCGGAATCTCGGTATCGCTACAGAGCCAGCGACCGTCGACCTTCTCGAGGGTCATGGTGAGGGTCCACGGTTTCGTGGTGGGGTTCGGATTCGCGGCGTTCGAGTATTTCTGATTTCCGGTGAACAGGACCTCGGCCCGCCGCTCGTCACCGGACTTGTAGTAGCACCGGATCTCCCCGACCTCGCTGGTCACCTGGCTCTGCTGCAGCAACGTCACCAGACTCTCCCGCTGCCGTTCGTATTCGCTCTTGAACTGTCCGGTGGAATTGTCGATCAGCTTCGGAATGGCGGTCTCGGCATTGCGGTGGTCGGTGGTCAGCATGAGTTCGCCGATCTCGCAGGCCCGGGCCTCCAGCGCCTGCCGGTCGTCCTGTCTGCTCATCAGCTGATCGGCGTCACGAGCTTTGTTCGTCGCCAGCAACACTGCCGTGCCCGCGCCGGCGAGTGCGACGACCACACCGATCGCGGCGGCGACGATCAGCGCCTTTCTCCCGCGGCGCGGCCGCGCCGGACCCGGCGCGGGCATATCGGGGACGCCGGCGCCGTATCCACCGGGCCGGTGCAACACCTCGACGGCCGCGGCCGCCAGCTCGCCGCAGCTACCGAAACGCTCCTGCGGGTTCTTGGCCATCGCGGTGGCGATCACGGCATCGAAACCCCCGGGCAGCGCGGGGTTGTGGCCCGAGGGCGGCGGAACGGGCAGGTTCAGGTGGCTGTGAATGAGCTGGGCCGTCGTCGTCGCCGGGAACGGATGTACACCGGTGAGCATGTGGTAGAACGCGCCGCCGAGGGCGTAGACATCGGCACGCCGGTCGGCGGCGACCGTGGGGTCGAGCTGTTCGGGCGCGGCGTATCGGAAGCTGGCGTACACCTCCCCGGTGCGCGTGATGGCGACCGATTCGTCCAGTGCTTTGGCGTTTCCGAAGTCCGCCAGCAGCACCCGCGGGTGTGGGCCGCCGGTCACCATGATGTTGGCCGGTTTCACATCGCGATGCAGCGTGTTCTGCTGATGTGCGTGATCGAGCGCGCGGGCTGCCTCGGCGAGGACCCACACCGCGTAGTCCGGCGGGAAGGGGCCGTTGCGCAGCAGCGCGGCGACATCCGTGCCGTCCACGTATTCCATGGCGATCCACAACTGCCCCGCGTGCTCACCGCGGGCGTGCACACTCACGATATTGGGATGCGCCAGCCGGGCGGCGGTATCGGCCTCGCGCTGGAATCGTGCTCGAACACCGGGGTCATGGGTCACCGATCCGGCGAGCAGTTTCAACGCGACCCAGCGCGGCAGGTCGCGATCCCGGGCGAGGTAGACCTCGCCCATTCCCCCGGCGCCCAACAGCCGTTCGATGCGATAACCCGCGAAATCCTGCCCCTGCGCCAGCCCCACCGAGCTCTCCTCCACTCCCGTACCGGGCAACCCTACTCGACCCGACCGGCGGGCGCGCCCGGGCAAGCGGCACTGCCGGTATCGCCGACCGGCGCGACCGCGACCTCGGCAACGCCTCGGACACGGCCGAGCCGGCTACCCGGTTTCCGCCTCGGTCATCACCGACGCCGGATCCGACGGTGGGAAGGTGACCGGCAGCGACGCCAGCGCCCGATGGAACGGGCCCGGGCGCCAACTCGGTTCACCGCCGGGCAGGGCCGGGCTCAGATCGGGAAGTACGTCCAGCAGTTGATCGATGGTCTCCTGGGCGATCAGATAGGCCAGCGATTGCGCGGGACAGGCATGCGGACCGGCTCCCCAGGCGAGATGCGAGCGGTTGCCGGTCCGGTTCTCGGAGCGGATAGCGGGATCGTTGTTACACGCGGTCATGCTGATCAGGACCGGTTGATGGGCCGGCAGCCAGACATCTTCGATCAGAATCGGCTGCCGCGGATAGGTGATCATGTAGTTCGCCAACGGCGGATCGTTGAACAGAACCTCGTCGAGCGCATCGCGCGTCGCGAGACTACCTGCCACCACCGTGTCGCCGAATCTGTCGTCGGTGAGGATCAGCAGCAGCGTGTTGGCGACCAAGTTCAGCTGCAACTCGATTCCCGCACCATAGAAGGCCACCAACTGGTGGATCAGTTCCTCGTCGTCGAGCTGGACCGGATGCCGCAACAGCTGCGTCGCGACATCGTTGCCGGGTTCGATCCGCTTGAGCGCTACCAGATCCTGCAACGCCGAACTGACCATCAGATTGCCCTGTTCGGCCTCGATACCCTCGAATATCGCGGCCATCCCGGTGGCAACCCGGCGCCCGATATCGGGTGTGCAGCCGACCATGGCGCCCACGACCTCGAACGTCAGCGGGAAGATGTACTGGCTCATCAGATCGGCCGTGCCGTCGGAACAGAAGCCTTTGATCAAGGGCAGCGCGAACTTCTCGACGATGCCGTGCAGACCGTAC
>JABFXT010000530.1 GCA_013361595.1 Nocardia sp.
CCCCTCCCAGGGTTCGGGTGCGAGGAGATAGAACCCGGGTGCGGTGCCGTACATCTTGCCGAGCCGCACGAAGGAATCGGTGCGCTGGTCCACCACCTGATACACCCAGAACCGGTCGCCGAACTCGGGTACCTGCACGACCGCGGGCTCCAGCTGTGCGTCCAGAACGCCGAACCCGTAGACGACGTCCTGATTCGGGCAGGCCACGACCCGTTCCTCGGGCCGGATGTAATCGCGCAGCATCGCGATCGTTCCGGGCGGGCCGGCGGGCACGATACCGGCCAGCAGACCGGGTTCGGGAAGCTGTTCCATGAATACGCGCCGGTTGTGCATATTCACCAGCGGCCATCCCCACAGATACGCGGTACGTGCCACTGCGCGCGCGTACTCCCGGGTGACCTTCGGCGGGGCGAAACCATCAGGATCGGTCATCAGTTGCCTTCCCTCGCTGGACGGTCTCGCCGGACACACCCGCGCGACGGTACGCCGCCACATCCCGGCCCCGGCTCACCCGACCCGGGTGAACCGGGAAATATTTCCGCCGCATCCGCCGCATCCGGGTATCCGGGCATCCGGGCATCCGGGCATCCGGGCATCCGGGCATCCGGGCATCCGGGCATCCGGGACAGATCACATCGGATGAATTCGGCTGGTGCGGCCGGAACAGGGTCGGCGCGTCCGCTGCGCCGACCCGGCAGTCACGGAAACATTTTCTGTACCAGCGGGAAAACTCGGGCCGGATTCGTGTACGAGGTGCGACGCGCAGATGAATTCACACCCGGGGCACTGTGATATTGCACAGACGGCGCTGCTGCGCGCCGGAAGCGCGAATTACCGTTGCGCTATGCACATCCTGTTCGTCTGCAATGGAAACGTGTGCCGCTCGGTGATCGCCGAACGGCTCACCCGCTCCATCGCGGTCGAATACCGGCTCAGCGGTATCACCGCCGAAAGTGCCGGCACTCGGGCGCTGGTCGGATTCCCGGCGGAACCGCGCGCGGCCGAGGCCATCATCGGGCTGGGTGGGGACCCCGCTGGTTTCCGTGCTCGCAAACTCGAACCCGAGCATATCGATCGCGCGGATCTCGTACTCACCATGAGCGAGAACATTCGCGACGATGTGGGCGAACTGGCCGCCGGCTCGGCCTCCCGAACCTTCACATTGCCCGAGGCGTATCGGATAGCCCGAGTCACCGGCGCCCGCACCGTGGCCGATCTGCATCGCTACCGGCACAACCTGTCCCGGGTCGGACGGGAGAACATCGCCGATCCGGTCGGCTTGTCGGCCAAGGCGTACTGCGAGGTCGGGGACAAGATCGCGGAGGCGCTGGTTCCGCTGCTGGTGGCCCTGGCCCCGGCCGCCACGCCCGAGGATCGTTATCGGGGCCGGCCGCCGCTGGTGGTCGGACCGAGCACGGCCACACCCCGTCTCTCCCCGCTGGTGGCAGCCCAGCACACCGGCTGGTACGCGTGAGGATCCGAGCCCGAATGCGGGTTCGACCGGGGCGGGTCCGGTCCGACGCCGACCGGCCGCGACCGTGCGGAGATATCCGGTCCGGCCGGCGGTATCGCGGCCGCGATATCCCCGCGGTAGGCCCGGCCGACCGCGAATTCCGACGTGCACACTGACTTTCCACGTTCCGGGCACTACACTCGCCATCCGGACCATCGATCCGAAGAATCCGATCCCGTTGCAGGTTCGACACACGACAGGAATCAGGCATGCCGAAACGCATTTCGGATGTTTCGCTTCATGTTTATGTGACACCGGAAAGTCTGGAAGATCTCGTCGACACCGTCCGGACGGAACTGGCCGAGCAGTTGGCCGACGGTGACGTCTGCGCGTGGCGTTTCACCCTGCCGATCGCCGAGGACGATTCCCGGCACCGGGATTTCGACAACCGCTGGCGCGTCGCGAATCCGGGAATCGAGCCGCGGGGGCACGCGACATACGAGATCGCGCTGAGCCTGGTCGGCGAACCGGCCGAACTCACCGACAGTTATCTCGCCGCGCTGGAGCACCGCCTGCTCCGGGGCCTGGACAGGCTGGGTCCCGGTGTTCCGTTCACGTTCAGCGCCGAACAACGCACCGAACTGGAGCGGGAGCCGTTGTTGCCGGAGCGACTCTGATCCGGCAGTCGGCGGTTGTTCAGCGGCGGGCCGGGAAGTGCCGGATCACACCCTCCTGCACGGTGGTGGCCAGCAGATCACCCTCGCGCGAATAGAACCGGCCGGTGGCCAGTCCACGTGATCCCGCGGCGACCGGGGATTCGGTGGAGTACAGGGCCCAGTCGTCGAAGCGGAACGGACGGTGGAACCAGATGGAATGGTTCACCGTGGCCGCGACGATCCGGTCCAGGCCCCAGGACAGACCGTGCGTGGTGATGATCGAATCGAGCACGGTGGTATCGGAGGAATAGCTCAGCGCGGCGACGTGGACGAGCGGATCGTCGGGCAGGGTCCCGTCGGCACGCATCCACACCCGGTTGTGGTTGAGCTTCTCCCCGGTTCCCTTGAGGATCCAGGCCGGATCGTTCGTGTACCGCATATCGATCGGGTGCGGGGCGTTGACGAACATCTCGAGTTTGTCCTCGAACCCGGCGAAGCTCTCCTGGATCCGCGGCAGCGTCTCCGGATCGGGCACCTCGGGCCGCTCGTGCGCATGCTCGAGCCCTTTACCCCACTCCTGGAACGACGCCAGCATGACGAACAGTTCCTGGCCGTCCTGGGTCGCGGTGACGGTGCGATTGGCGAACGCCCGCCCGTCGCGGTGCCGCTCCACGTGGTACTCGATCGGCTTCTTCACGTCGCCGCCGCGGACGAAATGAGCGTTGAGCACGTGGATCGGGCGATGTCCCGCGGTACGTCCCGCCGCGATCACCGCCTGGGACACCAGCTGGCCGCCGAAGGTCCGGCTGGACACCTTCTCCGGATGGTGGCCGAGGAAGACGTCCTCGGCCACCTCTTCGAGATCCAGCAACTCCAGCAGGGTGTCGAGATCCGAGTGATTATCGGTCTCGGTTTCGCCGGCCGGCGCGCTCACCGGGCGACTCCGCGGTCCTCGGTCATCAGTGGTCCTCCTCGCCGATGCGATGCACGTGGATCAGGTTGGTGGAACCGACGGTACCGGGCGGGGAGCCGGCGACGATGACCACGAGGTCGCCTTTGCGGTATCGATTCATACTCAGCAGGGCCTGATCGACCTGCTGGATCATGGCGTCGGTGCTGTCCACGGTGGGCACGATGAAGGTTTCGGTGCCCCAGGTGAGCGCCAGCTGACTACGCACCTCCGGAAGGGGGGTGAACGCCAGCAGCGGCAGCGGCGTGTGCAGCCGCGCCAGGCGGCGCACCGTATCGCCCGACTGGGTGAACGCGACCAGCGCCTTGGCATTGAGCCGTTCGCCGATATCGCGCGCCGCGTAGGAGATGACGCCGCGCTTGGTACGCGGGGTATGGGTCAACGGGGGCACGCTGGTCGATTCGGTCTCCACGGCGTGCACGATCCGGGCCATGGTGCGCACCGTCTCGATCGGGTACTTGCCGACCGAGGTCTCTCCGGACAGCATCACCGCGTCGGCGCCGTCGAGGACCGCGTTCGCCACATCCGAGGCCTCGGCGCGGGTGGGCCGGGAGTTCTCGATCATGGATTCGAGC
>JABFXT010000214.1 GCA_013361595.1 Nocardia sp.
AGGTCAACGAACGCAGCAGCATGCTGATCGACACGGCCGACGGGCAGCAGGTCGTGGTGGTGCAGATCGCCGGGCTGCTGGCCCGCAGGATCGTCTGCGACGCCGCCCCCGGCGACCGGATCACCATCGGCGACACCTACGGCCTGATCAGGTTCGGCTCCCGCGTGGACACCTATTTCCCGGCCGGGACCGAATTGCTGATGAATATCGGGCAGCGGACGATCGGGGGGGAGACGGTGCTGGCGGTCCTGCCGTCGGCGGACGCGTGATGGAGCAGGTCATCGAAGGCAGGCGGCGTCGATCCATCCGGCTGCTGCCCAGTATCGTCACGATCCTGGCGCTGTGCTCGGGGATGTCCGCGGTCCGATTCGGCCTGGAGGGCGAGCTGAAGATCGCGCTCGCCATGATCGGCGCGGCTGCGGTATTGGACACCCTCGACGGCCGCCTGGCCCGGTTGCTGTCGGCCACCACCAAGATCGGCGCGGAGCTGGATTCGCTCTCCGACGCCATCTCCTTCGGGGTGGCCCCCGCCCTGGTGCTCTACGTGGTGATGTTCGACGGTGAGAGCAGCGGTTCGGGGTGGATCATCGCACTGCTGTTCGCGGTGAGCATCGTGCTGCGTCTGGCCCGGTTCAACACCCTGCTGGACGACGACACCCGGCCGGATTGGGCCCGGGAGTACTTCGTCGGGGTCCCGGCGCCGGCGGGCGCGCTGATCGCGATGGCGCCGATCGCGGTGTACGTGCAGTTCGGCGACGGCTGGTGGACGAGTTTCCCGGTGGTCGCGGCATGGACCGTCTTCGCCGCCGCGCTGTGTGTCAGCACCATTCCGACGCTGGCCCTGAAATCGGTATCGGTGGCACCGCAGGCGGCCGCCGGCCTCCTGGTACTGGTCGCGCTGGCCGGTGCCGCGCTGATCACCTATCCGATCGTGCTGCTGCTGGTGCTGATCGTCGTGTATCTGGGGCATATCCCGTTCGCCTGGTACTCACAGCGCTGGGTGGCGGCCCGGCCGGAGACCTGGCAGTACAAACCGGCCGAGCGTCGTGCGCAGCGCCGTGCCGACCGCCGGCTGCCCGTGCTGCGCCGACCGGAGATCCGCCGACCGGCGCTGCGCCGGCCCGATATCCGGCGGCCGGTGCTGCGCGGGGATTCACGGCTGCGGTTGCGACGCCCCGGTGGGCGGAACTGAGCGAACACCTGCCGTCAACCGATGGTTGACGATTTTCCAATCGTCAACCTATAGTTGACGCATGACGACAGTACGTTTGGACGACCTCATCGAGGTCATCAAGAAGGCTCGTCCCGACAATGCCCTGGAACAGCTCTCCGACGCCGTGGTCACGGCCGGGCACCTCGGCGAACTCGCCGACCACCTGATCGGGCATTTCGTGGACCAGGCCCGCCGGTCGGGTGCGTCGTGGACCGATATCGGCGCGAGTATGGGTGTCAGCAAACAGGCGGCGCAGAAGCGCTTCGTACCCAAGCCGCCGGGTAACCCGGCCGCCGAGATGGAGCCGAGCGCCGGTTTCGCGAAGTTCACCGACCGGGCGCGCAAGGTGGTCGTCGCCGCTCAGGAGGCCGCCAATCGCACCGGTAGTGCCGAGATCTCCGTCGGTCATCTGGTGCTGGGTCTGCTCAGCGAGGCCGACGGTCTGGCCGGTCACCTCATCGTCGAACAGGGGGTCGCCCTCGCCGACCTGGGAAGCGCGGTGATGGCCGCGGTGGGCGCGGATGAGGCGGCTTCCCCCGAAGCGCTCACGGCCGCCGTCGCGACGGGCAAGATGAGCGGGCTGGTGCCGTTCGACGCCGAATCGAAGAAGGCGCTGGAACTGACATTCCGCGAGGCGCTGCGCCTCGGCCACAACTACATCGGCACCGAGCACATCCTGCTCGCCATCCTCGAGCACGAGAACGGCTCGGGCATCCTGTCCGATGCGGGGCTGCGCAAGGAGCCTCTGGAAACCCGGCTGCGCGAAGTCCTCCAGCAGATCGTGGCCGAGAAGGAGTGAGGCCGCCGCGGCGGCGTCCGGCACTCCGCGGCGATCCGGTCCGCCCGGACCTGCCGTGATCTTGTGCGGCCGCCGCCCCCGCGCCGACCGGGGTCGCCATGGGAGAAGACTCGGGTGCGCTCGATCCGGGCCGGTATCCCGGTAATCTATAGCAATGGCGGATGAAACGGACTCCGACCTGGTGGCCGGTGAGCACCGGGACGATCTGCTGCGCGCACTGACCTATGTCTCCACCGAATCGCTGTCGGACGGGAGCTATGTGGTCAACGGTGACCTACCGCCCGAGGTCGCGCCGCCGTTCATTCGCGCCATCATGCGGGTCGAGGCCGAGTTGCTGTTGCACGATGCCGAGTTCGTCACCATCGACGAGGGTGAACCGCGCACCCCGGAGGAGCGGCGTGCGGACGCTTTTCTGGCTCTCGCCCTGCGAGTCACCGACAGCATATGAGATGTATTCGCGGTCACCGCAGCCGCAACCGGGGAGCCGCCGAATTCTCTGCCCACTGCGCTGGATCGTCCGCCCCGACCCCGTGACGCCGCAGGCGGCGCCATGAACACCCAACCTTGCACTCGGCATCGGCGAGTGCTAAAAATGGCATTGGCACTCCCCACCGGAGAGTGCCAAGGTCGGGACGGTGAGATCGGGTACCACGACACCCCTGGTCGTCCGTCGCGGGCACCGAGCCTGGCCACAAGCGTAGCTAATGGGTGATCCGACAATGCGGTCATCCAGTGTGTCAGCCTCATTACTTGGAGGATCTCACCGCAATGGCCAAGACAATTGCGTACGACGAAGAGGCCCGTCGCGGCCTCGAGCGGGGCCTGAACAGCCTCGCCGACGCGGTCAAGGTGACGCTGGGGCCGAAGGGCCGCAACGTCGTGCTCGAGAAGAAGTGGGGCGCCCCCACGATCACCAACGATGGTGTGTCCATCGCCAAGGAGATCGAACTCGAGGACCCGTACGAGAAGATCGGCGCCGAGCTGGTCAAGGAAGTCGCCAAGAAGACCGACGATGTCGCGGGCGACGGCACCACCACCGCCACCGTGCTCGCCCAGGCGCTGGTGCGCGAGGGTCTGCGCAATGTCGCGGCCGGCGCGAACCCGCTGGGCCTGAAGCGCGGCATCGAGAAGGCCGTCGAGGCCGTCACCGCCCGGCTGCTCGACTCCGCCAAGGAGATCGACACCAAGGAGCAGATCGCGGCTACCGCGGGTATCTCCGCGGGTGACTCGTCCATCGGTGAGCTGATCGCCGAGGCCATGGACAAGGTCGGCAAAGAAGGCGTCATCACCGTCGAAGAGGCGCAGACCTTCGGTCTGTCGCTGGAGCTCACCGAGGGTATGCGCTTCGACAAGGGCTACATCTCGGGCTACTTCGTCACCGACCCCGAGCGTCAGGAAGCGGTCCTCGAGGACCCCTACCTGCTGCTGGTCGGCTCGAAGGTCTCCACCGTCAAGGACCTGCTGCCGCTGCTGGAGAAGGTCATCCAGGCCGGTAAGCCGCTGCTGATCATCGCCGAGGACGTCGAGGGCGAGGCCCTGTCGACCCTGGTCGTGAACAAGATCCGCGGCACCTTCAAGTCCGTCGCCGTCAAGGCCCCGGGCTTCGGCGACCGCCGCAAGGCCATGCTCGGCGACATCGCC
>JABFXT010000479.1 GCA_013361595.1 Nocardia sp.
TGTGGCGGTGAAGCGGATGGCGGCCTTCCTGAACGCCGGCCTACGACTCGGTGCGCTGCGGCCCGAGGTCGGCCGGGTGTTCGCCCTCGACGATATCGTCGAGGCCCACCATTACCTGGAGAAGGGACTCCACGCCGGGAAGATCGTCGTTACGGTTGTACCCGGCCAGGGCGCCGAGCAGTGACGGTGTGCGGCCCTCGGGTATCGGGGTGTGTGATCGAAAGACGTTCCGGCGCGGTGATTCCCTGAGCGCTCCGACCCGATGCGGTTGTTGCGCCCGCCGCCGGTGGGCTCGGCCGGACCCACCGCATCGGGATCGGTTCCGGCACCCGGGCGACTACGGGCGCAGCACGATCTTGCCCACGTGTTCCCGGCGCGCGAGTTGTTCCTGCGCCGCCGCGGCCTGCTCCAACGGGTAGGTCGCGGCGACGACCGGGCGGATCTCGGCGCGCACGGCCAGCTCCACCAGGCGGCGGAAATGGGTGGGGGTATGCATCGCGGAGCCGATCAGCTGTGCATTGTGCAGGTAGAGTCGCCGCACGTCGAAGTGCACGTCGTAACCGCCGAGCGCCCCGGCGACCACCCACCGGCCGCCCTCGCGCAGCAGGGGCAGTCCCGCGCCCAGCAGATCGCCGGCGACGACATCGAGTACCACGTCGATACCGGTGGGGGCGACAGCGCGAATCTGCTCGGCGATATCTCCCGCGCGGTCGACGACCCCGTCCGCGCCCGCCGCCCGCACCGCGTCGCTCTTGGCTCCGCTGCTGATGGCGACCACCCGGGCGCCGCGCGCGCGGGCGATCTGCACCAGTGCGAGGCCGACGCCGCCCGACGCACCCGACACCAGAACGGTTTCCCCGTCCCGCATCCGGCCCCGTTCGATCATGCCCAGCGCGGTGCCGTAGGCGGTCGGCAGACTCGCGAGCTGTTCGTCGGTGAGCGCGGAGGCCGTCACGTTGTGCGCGTGTCCGGCGGGTGCCGTCACATATTCGGCGTAACCGCCGTCGCGTTCGCTGCCCATCAACCCCACCGGGTTCGCGTCGGGGCGGTCACTGTCGTAGATCGCCGGGTCCACGACCACGCGGCGGCCGACGAGACCTTCGTCCACCCCCGGGCCGACCGCCGCGATCCGGCCCGCGATATCGGCGCCCTGGATGCGCGGAAAGTCGATCGGACCGCGCCAGCCCGAACGCGCTCGTGGGTCTCCCGCCCGGCCGTAGGCGCCCTCGCGGGTCCAGAGGTCGGTGTTGTTCAGCGCGACCGCGCTGACTCCGACCAGCACCTCACCGGCCTTCGGGGTGGGGACGGCCACGTCCGTCCGCTCCAGGACCTCCGGCCCGCCGTGGCGCGCGATCCGTACCGCGCGCATGGTCTCGGATATCGTCATTCCTCGGCCTCCTCGGGTATATCGATCCGTCTCCGCCGGTGTGCGGCGATGCGCGTGGCAATGACTTCGCGCATCGGTGGGTATGGGCTACGTCAGCGTCCGCTGGTGCTCCTGCCGGTAGGCGATATGTTCGTCGCTGCGCCCGTCGCGGAGCTTTCGCACCCACTCGGGGTCGGCGAGCAGTGCGCGGCCGAGTGCGACGAGATCGAATTCACCGTCCGCGTGCTGTTTCAGCAGTCGATCGATCCCGGTGACGTTCGAATCGCCGCGACCGGTGAAGGAGGTCGTGAAGACCTCGTCGAGCCCGACCGATCCGACGGTGATGGTGGGCAGTCCGGTGATCTTCTTGGTCCAGCCGGCCAGCCCCAATTCACCGTCTTTACCGGACATTTCGGGGAAGGCCGGCTCCCAGTGCCGGCGGGTGGAGGGATGCAGGACATCGACACCCGCCCGGACGAGCGGGGTGAGCACGCGGGTGAGCTCGTCGGGGGTGGCCGCGATACGTGCCTTGTAGTCGCTCGATTTCCATTGCGAGTACCGGTACACGATCGCCAGGTCGGGGCCTACGGCTTCGCGGATCGCCGCGACGACCTCGGCGGGGAACCGGACCCGTGCCTCGAGCCCGCCCCCGTATCCGTCGGTGCGGAGATTGGTTTTCTCCCAGAGGAATTGATCGAGCAGATAGCCGTGTGCGCCGTGTAATTCGATACCGTCGAAGCCGGTGGCCTTGGCATTGACGGCCGCGGCGACCCAGGCGTCACGCAATGTGTCGAGGTCGGCGGCGGTCAGTGCCCGACCGGCCGCGGTGCCGTCGAGGTCGAGGCCGGATGGGCTGACGGATTCGATATCGGGATTGAGTTCGGGCCGGTCGCCGCGGCCGACCCCGAGATGCCACAGCTGCGGAATGATCTGTCCACCCTCGCTGTGTACGGCGTCGACGACCGCTTTCCAGCCGGTGAGGCTCTGTTCCCCGTAGTGCCGCGGCACCGCGGTAGGGGGGCCCGCGGCGGGGTCGGGGATATACGTGCCCTCGGTGATGATCAATCCGACACCGCCCGCGGCGCGCCGGCGGTAGTACTCGGCGACGTCCGCGGTGGGGATCCCGTCCGGCGAGAACATCCGGGTCATCGGCGCCATGGCGAAGCGATTGCGCAGGTGTAGTGATTTCACATCGAACGGCTCGAACAGGCCGTCCACGGGCAGCAGTACATCGGTCACAAGTGATGGCAACATCGGTCAGTTCGACGACTATTCCGCGGTGTGATATTCGCTTCGTCCCGGAAACCGCGCTGCTCACAGCTGGGCGGACGGGAAAACCGTGCCCCTCGGCCAGGAGGACATAGGACGTGACGGCACGGCTACGGCGCCGAGGGGTGCGGCGCCGAGCCGCCGGGATCCTCGACACCGTCGACAGGGCGTAGACAACACGGGCACCCGTGGACGCCGACATACGATCGGCCGCCGCTCACCGCCGCCGGGACTCGACCGGATGCACGCCCGGGGCCGCACTCGCTATAGTTGGCGGCCGACGATCAGCTGGACCGGCCGCTCGCCGCGGACGAACTCGCTGCCATCGCGGACGACCCATTGCGTGCGTATGTGGAGCCGGACAGATCGCTCAGGGGGACCTCGAACTCCCTGGCGGAGGGCGGGATCATTATTTATCCCAATTTCGGCAGCGTCGACGGGGCGCGTGCCTTTCACGAGGATTTATGCGATACGTACAACAATGCACGGGCTCGACCGGACTTCGATCCGATTCGGTCAGCTGCCGAGTTCCAGCGTGACCTGATCTCCGGTCACAGCTGGGAAGGCCCGTTTCACGGCCGCCAGTCGCGGGTCGCGATGAACTTCCTGCTGGAGCAGTCCGGCAAGCCGCCGAGCGCGGTTGCCGATTTCGACCGCGACCTGTTCACGTCCAGGGCTCAGTGGGTCGACGATGTCGAGGCGGGCAGCGACCGTTACCAGCGTTGGGCGCAGAAACTCGACCGATCGGGGCCGGATATCGACCCGGTGGAGTTGACCGATCTGACGGCGATGAAAGATCGGTACGAACAATCGGGCGGGGAGCCGTCGCCCTTCACTCCGGGCGAATGGCACGACAAGGCGAAATTCGAGCGGATGCACACGGAATTGCGTTCGGCAACGTGAATGCCCGGCGAGCGCAACTCGTGCTCGCGGCCTTGTCCGGCGACGGACCTCGACAGAACGCGCTGCGGACCGCGCGAAAGCAGCTCTCGGGGTTGATAATACGGAT
>JABFXT010000287.1 GCA_013361595.1 Nocardia sp.
CGGTCTTCCCGACGTCTGTGTCCGGGGCATGGTATGCGATGGGGCTGCTACCGGCAGGGGTGAGACCGCGGAGGACGGTGGCGGCACCGCAGATCCGGACCGCCGGCCCGGGGTGCCGGTCGCCTCGTTGCTCACCGGACCGGATTCGGGCCGGGAACGGCTCCACGGCGACTCGGGTCGGGGGCCGTTGTCCGGAGCGGCCCGCCCTGGGGATCCGTCCGGTGCCGAGGTGCTACCGGGCCCATTGTGCCCGCCGGCCGGGAGTTGGTCGGCGCTCCGCGGCCCGCCACCTGGAGAGACCGGCGAATTCTGCTCCGGCGTCACAGCGGTCTGATCGGATGGGTTCGGCCGGGATCCATCGACCGGTGATTGCGGTCCGACCGTCCCCTCCGGGGGCACCTCGGCGGGGCCGACCGGTAGTGGGCCCGTATCCGGGGCAGCCCCGGCCACGCGCGCGGCACTGTCGGTGTCCTGCGCATCGAAGTCGTGCGCGGCGCCGACGATACCGGCCGCGCTACTGCGCATTCCTTCCGCCATGGCCTCCACGGTGGAAACCACTTGTTCGGCGCGCGGCGTGAACTGCTCGGCGAAGGTGCGCCCCATGTAGTCGTCGCCGAAGCTGCCTTCCGCCTGCTGCAAGCAGTACCGCAGCCCGGCGTGTGTTCGCTGCACCCGATCGGCGATATCGGCCAACCTCGCGCCGCGCTCGCGCAGGCCATCCAAGTCCAGCCGCAACTCGCCGCTCATCGCCCACCTCGGGCAGCGAGCGCCGGTCCGCCGGTCCGCAGCCGGAACCGGCGCTCGAACTCGGTGATGAACGCCGACAGCGGCACCGACGAGCTCGACCGCTCCACCACACCATCGTCTGCGACATAGAAGACCGCCCGGTCAAGCGCGATCTCACCATCCGGCACCGGTGATCGCACCATCCAGCCCACGCTGATCCGCTCGGCCCGCAACGTCGAGAGCGGGAACCCGGTCGTGTCGTAACCCCGGCTGCGGATGTGATCACCGACGAGGTTCAGCGCCTCCGCTTCCCGGACCCCCACGATGGCGCCGGCGACCAGATCCGCGAGCACGAACTGGAACAGGGCACCGTCGATATCGACCTCGGTGTCCTCACCGACGACTTGTGCGATCGCCGCGCGGGTCACCGCCGCGGCCTGCGCAGCCGACACCAGCACTTCAGCGGCATCCGGCGAGGGGCCGTCCAGCACGCCCGCCACCACTTTCGCCACCGTATCGGCCGTCCACACGGCAGGCAACGCCGGCGCGCATTCCGCCATCGGAGCGGATTCGCCGCGGAACCACTGTCCCTGATCCCACCAGCAACAGAACGACAGCATGCCGGTCATCACGCGGGGGTTGAGTACCGCGTCGACCACCCAATTCGGCGCTCCGGCAAACAGTTTCGGCATCGCGGCGTCCCCGTTGTAGGCGGCTTCCAAGGCCGGCGCATTCCAGACACCGCCCGACAGCACCGCTCGGTCGCCGGGCAGCAGCGTCAACGTCGAACCGCTGTGTCCCGAACTTTCGAAGATGCCGACCGACGGGCCGATCCGCGGGCCTCGTTCCGATCCGGCCGCCACAAAGGCCGCGGCCAGCACCGCCCACCGGGCCCACACCACCGCCAGATCCGGCAACTCGCCGATCACCGGCACTGCCTGCACGCCCGCACTCCGATCCGCGCGCACCCCGTCCGCGGCCGCGCGCGGTGACCTCGACTGGGAATCACCACGTCCGAGGTAGGCGGCCAGCCACACGGGTAGCCGACTACGCGGATACCGTTCCAGGTCCGCCAGATACGCCTGCGGCGCGAACAATTGCTCACCCGGAAACGGCTCCGCGCCCCGATCGGTGACGACCTCGGCCCCCTGGGTGTCGACGCGCACCACCAGCCGCCACCACGGCCCATCCTCGACGACAGCGGACAGGGCTCGATGCCGGCGCACCAACTCCCACACCGCCTCCGACACCTGACACCTGACCGGGTGGTCGCCGTTATCGGCGAGGAACAGCGCCGATTCGGCGACAATGGTCATCGCGAACGCGGCCTCGAACCGGCGTCGCCCGTCCGGCACGAGCTCACGCAGCCGAGCGACGATCTGATCGGCCAGCTCCGCGAGTTCCGCACTCCCGGAACCGATCACAGCACACCCCCACGTCAGCGGATCTCTGTCCTGCAAGCCATAGCGAACCTCGACCCGGAGAGCCTGTGTTCGGCCGTCAGGATCACACTCGGGTCGAAGACTTTCGCAATCCGGGCGTGGGCGCAACCGATCTCTGTCGCCAGCCTTGGCAAGGGCACCGATGTGCAATTTCCGTCGAGCGGTCTACCCCCTCAACGGGACGGGCCCGCGTCGAGACAAACGAATCCCGTTCGGAATGGCAGGTTTACGCCATGCTCGACCAGCAAACACGCCACGTTCGTCGAGTCAGCGATCCGGCAAGCTGTCGCGTTGCGGGCCCGCGAAGGCCATCCGAGCGGTGGAGCGATACATCATCCCGATGCAGGATCTCAATACATGGCAGTGAAACTCGGTGCACCAATGACACTTTCGGATCCAAGTCCGTCGATCGGATCCGTCGGTGATGCATACGACAACGCACTGGCCGAGACCGCGATAGCGCAATGCCGATCGCATGTCCGGTATGCCGGCCCTCTCGGTAGAGCTGGCATACCGAGGCGACAGGGAGCGGTGTCGGCCCGCGCTGGGGAGGGTCAGTCCTTGCGGATCCAGGCGGGATTGATCCGTGTCGCGCTGATCCGCCAGCCTTCTGGTGTACGGATTACCGTGCAGACCTGTCGCAGGCCACCTGTCCGGTGGGGTGGTCGACCGTCGCGGAAGTAGTACACGACCGAGAGACAGCGGCCCGGTCCCCGTCCGCTTCTATCAGCAGGTCGGTGGTGGTGTGCTGAGTACGTTCGCCTTCGACCTCGCCTTGTCGCATGAGGTCGGCGACCTTGTCGATGCCGCGGACGTGGATGCGTGGCGAGTGGAACTCCACATCGTCGGCGAAGACGGTGCCGGCATCGTCCCATCGCCGCTGGTCGAGCAGGCGGGCGAACCGGGTGAACAGGTCGGTGATCTCGATACGGTCGATGATCAGGGAAGAAGTGGACATGGCATCCTCGTTGGTTTGCATGGCGGACGGGGAGCCGAGGACTCGAACCACCCCTGCCCCCAACGAAGGTGGTTTCGCGTGCCCGACGCCGAGCTCGCCGCCGCGCTGAAGGGTAATCGGATGCACCCGCGCGGCAGACGGACCCGGGCCGGGGCGGGCTAGCCCTGATAGACCTCGACATAAGCGTTGGTGGTCACCGCGACGACGCCGGGGCCGGCCCCGGTGCAGGCGGTGGTGATGCGCTCACCGGACGGGGTGAAGGGGTAGCTGAGAGTGGGGTATCCGCCGACGGCGTAGAGCGGGAACGGACCGTTTGCGTAGAGGCCGAGACATTCGACACGCAGGACGTAATTGCTGCCGCCGTCGGGTCGGCAGATCGCCGAGGCGCCGAAGAGGTCACGTTCGACGACGCAGTCCTGGGGCGCGGCCTGGACGGTGCCGGAACCGATGACCGCGACGAAGGCCAGGCCCGAGATCCCGGCGGTCGCGAGTCGCGCTGCGGTAGAG
>JABFXT010000088.1 GCA_013361595.1 Nocardia sp.
GCCCGCGGTCGATCGCCCGCGGATAGTTCGGGACCGGTCCCGCGGACCGCTCCGGTGCGACCGGAATCGACATCTCGAAAGTGCGGACCGCCGCGACCGCATCGATGGCGGCCAGGATCCCGGCCGGGGACGCCGCGCAATCCGCTACCGCCGCGCGCGCCGCGGAAACCGCGAGTTCCAGCGGTGACCACGCCTGATACCCGGCCTCGTGCAGGCGGTCGATCGACTGCCCCACGCCGACGACAACAGGTGTACGGGGATCCACTACAGCCCTCTCGTCCGAAATGCGCCGCCGCTCGCGGCGGTTATCCGCCGGACCCGCGGCGGCCGGCGAACTCCCGCAGCCCCTCGGCATTCGCCGCCCCGCCGACGAGCCGGTCGAACTGCTCGAGCTCGCGGGTGACCGCGGCGCGTATCTGCTCCTCCAACGCCCCGGTGATCGTTCGTTTGACCGCGACCAGACTGGCGATCGGCTTGGCCGCCAGCCGCTCGGCGTACTCGGTCGCCCGGGCCAGCAACTCGCCGGGTTCGCACACCTTCCAGACGAGTCCCATCTCGAGGGCCTCCTGGGCGTCGATCCATTCCGAGGACATCAGCATCCACGCCGCGTTCTGCCGCCCCACCGAACGGGGCAGCAGATACGACGATGCGGCTTCCGGCGCGACACCCAGATCGGTGAACGGACATTTGAGCCGGGCGGTGGACGCCATGAACGAAAGGTCGGCGAACCCGAGGATCGTCGCACCGATGCCGACACCCGCGCCGTTGACGGCGCAGACGAGCGGTTTCGGAAACGCGATCAACTCGTCGAGGAATACCGTGAAACCGTGCGGCCCGGTACGTGCCGGGCCGCTGATCGCGGCCTGCATCTCGACCAGGTCGTTACCCGAACAGAACGCCCGGCCCGAGCCGGTGAGCAGCACCACCGCGATCTCGGGGTCGGCCGCGGCGGTGCGCAACTGCTCCGCCACGGCACGGTAGAGCGCTTCGTCGAAGGCATTGAGCACCTCCGGGCGCTGCAGCGTCAAGGTGCGTACTCGGTTGGCATCGGCGATTCCCAGGATCCCGGCCGTCATTCGTCTGCCCTTCTCCTCGGCGGGCCGCGATGGATACAGCACCCGGTGCGGCCCGAGCGGTTCGCAGCGTACAGCCGGTTATGTCCACCTGTCCAGAACACTGTCCAGAGGCCGGGGCCGCCGGTCGAACCACTCGGCCGCGCGCGGCGGACGATCCGGCCCGGAACCCGTCCCGGGCGGAGTGCGTTACGCGCTCGCGTCAGACGCGCTCGAGGACGACCACGGGCGTCTCGTGCGAGCGCAGTGCCGCGTTCCGCGCGAAGTCCGCACCACCCCAGCCGTTGTCTCGCGGGCACTCCACCCACAGCCGAGCGCGCTCGGGGCCGGTCGCCTCCCGTCCGCGCAACCGCACCGCACCGTCGACGGCATCGGCCGCGACCAGCGGATGGGCGCGCACGTTCAGCCACCAGGCAGGTGCCGGATCGGCCCAGCCGTTCATCGCCGGCGTGACGAAATCGTCCCCGTGCCGGCCCGGGCACAGGGGAAATTCCTCGCCGCGGGCGACCCCGGCGGTGCCTCCATGAGCCGCCTGTTCGAGGCATTGGCCGCCGCCTTCCACGGCGGTTCCGAATCCGCGCGGCGGTGAGCCGCGCCTACCTCGGGTACGCCCGCACGACCCTGGCGCAAGTGCCGGTCTCCGCACTATGGTGAGAATGACACGTCATTCCGTATATGACGATCGGTTCCCAACCGGTTGCCTCCGGGCGAAGGAGTACACAGTGACAGGTATGGCCGGACTATGGAGAAAAGACCCCGACCTGCACGGTTCGACTGTCGTCGTCACCGGCGGAGCGCGTGGGATCGGCGCCGCCACCGCCACCGCCTTCGCGAACCGCGGCGCGCGGGTGTGGATCGGCGATATCGATGCGGCGGTCGCCGAGACCACCGCGCAGTCGGTGCCGGGCGCACACGCGGCCGCCCTGGACGTGACCGACCGCGATTCGTGGACCGCCTTCCTCGAACAGGTCACCGCGGAATCCGGCCGGCCGGTGGACATCCTGGTCAACAATGCCGGCGTGATGCCGGTGGGCGCGTTCGACCGAGAGGCCGACCGCACGACGGACCTCATCCTGGATGTCAACGTCCGTGGCGTGCTCAACGGGATGCGCGCGGTCGTGCCCGGCATGGTCGACCGGGGCAGCGGGCATATCGTCAACATCGCCTCCATGGCGGGCATGATCCCGCTGCCCGGCATGGTGACCTACAACGCCGGCAAGTTCGCGGTACTGGGCGCCTCGCTCGCGGCCAGGCGTGAATACGACGGCACCGGCGTCACGGTCTGCGCGGTACTGCCGGCCGCCGTCCGCACCGAACTCGCCTCCGGCGCCCGCCTCGGCGGCGCGCTCCCGACGGTCGATCCGGAGGATGTCGCGGCTGCCGTCGTCGCCACGGTGCGCACCCGCGCGGCGCGGACCTCCGTCCCCGGCTGGGTGGCGCCGGCCTGGGCACTGGTCGACGCCTTCGTTCCCGAAGCCGTCGAAAGACTCGCCCGGCGCCTGGCCGGCGACCGGCGAGCACTCGATCTCGACGCCGCGGCCCGGCACGACTATCTGGCGCGTATCGACCGGCAGGCACGCGCCCATCACGGGGAGCCGCGGTCGTGACCCGGCGCGCCCTCGTCATCGGCTGCGGCGGGACCATCGGCGGTGCCTGGGCGGTGGCCGCGCTGGCCGCGCTGGCCGACCACCTCGACTGGGATCCCCGGGAAGCCGACCTCCTCCAGGGCACCTCCGCCGGAGCCGAACTGGTCACGCTGCTCGCCGGTGGGTACGGCGTCGGCGATCTGGTCGCTATGCACACCGGCCGGGCCGAAGATCCCGTTCTCCGGCGCCATATCGCCGCCACCCCGGCGAGCCTGCCGCCGATCCCCGTACCCCTTCCGCTGGCCCCGGGCAGCCTGCTGCGAAATCGTGGCGGACACAGCCGGTTCACCGGTGTCGCACCACGCGGGCGGGGCGACGCGACCTGGCTTCAGCAGCTGGCCGATTCGGTGGCCGGCGCCGACGGCCGGCTTCCACATCCGGGAGCGCGCCTGGTCGCCTACGACCCCCGCCGCGACGAACGAGTCGTATTCGGTGCCCCCGGCGCACCCGAGGCGACGGCCGGCGAGGCCCTACGTGCCTCCTGGGCCGTTCCCGGCTGGATGCCGCCGGTCCGTCTCGAGGGAAGGGATTTCGTGGACGGCGGAGCCGCGTCCACGGCCTCGGTCGACTTGATCGGCCCCGGCGCGGCCCACGAGATCTATGTCATCGCGCCGATGGCCTCGGCGCCCGGTGTCCGCGCGCCCGGTCTCGGCGGCCGCGCCGAGCAGAAGCTCTTGCGGAACCCGATGTCGGCGGTCCTGCGCCGTGAGACGGACACGGCCCGCGCAGCCGGTCACACCGTCGTGACGATCATGCCCGGACCCACCGATATGCGCGGGCTGGGCTGGAATTTCATGAACCGGCGCCATCGTCGCGCCGCCATCGACTCCGCCGGCGCCCACGCGCCCGCGGCGGTGCTGCGGGCACTGCACTCCGCCGGTAGTCCGCCGCACCGGATCGGCTAGCAGCACGGGGGCGCGGCGGTATCGATGACGGATCGGGCCGGCGGGTTCATTCCGCGAGCGGCCCGTGCCGATCCAGGTGCAGATAGGTGTACCCGGTGACGACGAGGCACACCGCGGTCGCCGTGATCAGCATCGCCCAGCCGGCGACGAGCAGGCTCAGCACACCGCCCGCCAGCGCGCCGAGCGCGAAACTCGAGTACAGCAGGAAATAGCCGAGCCAGTCCGCGTAATCACCGCCGCTGGCATGGCGCTCGATCCCCTGCCCCAGCTTGACCAGGGTCCCGGTCACGTAACTCAGCGGTATCGATACCTCGTCGCCTGCGAGGAACGAAGTGTTGAGCGCACCGACGCCGAACGCCACGAAAAGAATGGGGACGAAGTCGATATCGATCGGATTCGCGCCGTAGAGGAGCAGATCCGTTCCGGTGGCGAGCGCCAGGCAGACGGTGGTCAGCAGGGTCGGGCCGTGCGGATGTCTGGCCCAGTAGCGGCGACGGCACCAGGAGGCGACCACCACCCCGGCCACGAACGCGACGATCAGTCCCAGCGCGGCCGCGGCCATATCGGACTCGTCCCGGAAATAGCCCAGGACCGCGCGCTCGGTGTTGCCGGTCATGAAGGTGACGAAATACCCCGCGGTGTGGGTGAACGCCGCCGCGCCGATGAGCCCGGCCAGCGCGGCCAGCAGCCACGACAACCGCGCGTCGGCATCGAACAATGCTGTCCTGCGGGACATATCCGGTTTCGGCACGGGCCGGATCCTTCCGGGCGGGCGAGTTGCTGCGATCGGCCGGTGATCACCGGGCGGGCACCCGGGGGACGTCGGGTGTCACGGTAGCCCGCGTATACCGATACCCGGCCGACCTCTGCCGATACGCTGTGTCGCCGGGCGACGGCGGTGACCGCGCCGCCAGAGTTCCGCGGCACTCGGAATCGGATACAGCCGCAGCGGACAGGCGGCGGGTTCGCGTGGTCGGCCCGGTCAGAATTCGAAGGTCCGCGTCACCGCGATCAGTTCACCGTCCTCCCGGATAGAAGGCACCGAATCGTCAGGGCGGGGCCGGAAACCGGGGGCCGCGGCGAGATCGTGGGTTTCATCGATCGCGGTCACCCGGATGCGGGTGGCGCCGGGCGTGCGCACCGTGAACTCGACACCCGCGGCCGGTAGATCGCGGAAGCGGATCTCCCCCGGCCAGGTACCGGCCCGGGTCCCGGCGACAGTGAGTTCGACCGGTGCGGAGCCCGGGACAGCGGCGATCACCCGGTCGACCCGGTGATCGATACGCAGCACCACCGAGCTCGCCGCACGCGGGGACCGCACACGCATCGAGACGGTCTCGCCGTCGCGCCGCTGTACTGCTACCTCCGGGCCGGGTAGCAGCACGGTTTCCGCCGGACCGGTCCACACCCGCCCGCGGGCGTAGCCCGGCGAGAGGCGCGAAGCGTCGGTGTCCCGCAGGAATTCGCGCGACCAGCCGGTGGGCTCGGGGTCACTGCTCACCCAGCTCGCCGCACCGGTATCGGCGTTGCGCACATACGCGAGATGGGTGCGGCCGGGATGCTCGGGGTCGGCGGTGTCCACGACAGTTCCCGCGCCGACCAGCAGAATCGTCACCGCTGCCGCCACCACCGGTATCCCGGCCGTGGCCCGGCGGCCGGTGGTGGTGTCCGGGCACAGCAATTCGATCAACGGCAGCACCATCAGCCCGAACAGCGCCGCACTCGCCGCCGCGACCGCACCGAACGTCAGGCCCATTCCACCGGACAGATTGCCGGCGAGCGGCGCCAGCAGCGCGGCGGATACCGCGCAGCCCAGCGTGAACACTGTCACGGGCCACAGACTCCACCGCACCGGCAGCGCGGCCGCCAGCGCGCCCAGCGCCACGGACAACGCCGGTAGCGCGAACAGGAACGACATCCCGGGCGCCACCGCCGCGCACACCACTCCGGACACCGCGGGCCACACCCAGGCACCGACCGCCGTCGCGACCGGCCCCAGCCTGCGCCGTACCGGCAGGTACCAGGCGAGCACCGCTGTCGTGGCCAGCGCGACGAGAGCGCATTGATAGATCTGCGGGCGATGCAGCAACCCTCCCATCCGGTCGTATTCGGGACGCAGCCACACCAGCACCCACCACAGCGACTGCCCCAGCAGGGCCGCCGCGGCCAGGGGTGCCGCCGCCGCCGCGATACCGAGAACCAGCTGCCGGGCCCCGGCCGACCGCCGGCGGTAGGCGATGATCGCCACCGCGCCGACCAGTGACAGCGCCAGTAGTGCGATCGGCAGGGTCAGCGCATTCGAATAGGTGATCATGACGCCGGCGAGCCGGAAGTACGTCGCATCGTGGTCGGATGCCAATTCGGTCAGATCCGCGCCGCCCAGGGCCTGCGTGAGGTGGAGCATGTTCTCGCCGTGGTGTTGCAGGCTGCCCGGATCGAGGGCGGCGATGGTGTCCCGGGCGGTGTGATAATGGGACGACTTCTCGATGTAGGCGAAGTTCAATCCGGTGAGTCCGGCGTGCGACAGCGCCGTGAAATCGGTGGAGTTCGGCATCTTCCGGTACAGCTCCACCAGCGACGAATCACCTCTGGGGTGCGGTACGGCATCGGCGAACAGTGCGACCAGCGCGGCATTGTCGGCCGAGGTCTCGAACATCAGCGACGGACCGGCGACACCGCGCGCCTCCCAGTTGAGCACCACCGCGTTCGCCGGCGGATTGTCCCGGGTGAACACGTCGGCACCCAGCAGGCCGTCTTCCTCTCCGTCGGTGAACAGCAGGACGAGGTCGTTGCGCAGGCCGCCCCGGCCGGCGATCATCGCGCCGACCTCCAGCGCGGCCGCCACCGCGGCCCCGTCGTCGGAGGCTCCCGGTCCGGTGGCCGCCGAATCGTAATGCGCGGCCAGCAGGACGGTCCCGGTGGAATCGCGACCGGGCAGCGTCGCGATCACATTGTCGACCCGGCCGAAGGTCGCCAGTCCCCGCGACGCCCGAGCCCCCACTCCGTGCTGGGTTCGCACCGCGAAACCCGCCGACGCCAAGTGCCCGGTGATGTATTCCCGCGCCCGGTCACTCGCCGGACTGCCCAGCGGTCGCGGCTCGGTCGCGATCCGGTGCAGATGAGTCATGGCCCGTTCCGCGCTGAACCGGTCGGGCACCGACGCGGGAACCGGCTCCGGGCCGCTGCCTTCGGCGACCACGGTGGCGACCGCCACCGCCATCAGCACGAGCAGCGCCGTCAGCCCCGCGATCACCCGGTGGGGAGCTTCGATCAGTCTTGTGATCACGCTGCGACACTATGCACCCGTATTTCGCCGGGCTCGAACTGATCCCAATCGTTGACAGTTCCGGCTCCCGCGCGGTGGTGTCCACCGGCGAAGAGCACCGGACGCGCCGGGCCACCCGTTATCGATCCGCGGGCGGATCCCGTGCCGATCATCTCGGGCCGGATCGGCCACGCCGGGGACGCGCCCCGGCGGCCTCGTCGCCCGAACCACGCGTTGACCTGTGCACCACTCGCGTACGCACAGGAAACGGGAGACGATGACACCGAAACTACATCTCGGCGTGGCGCTCGACGGGGCGGGCCGGCATCCGGCCGCGTGGCGGGAGCCGAACTCCCGGCCGGCCGAACTCTTCGGTCCCCGCTATTGGACGGATCTGGCCGCTACGGCCCAGCGCGGTCTGCTCGACTTCCTGACCATCGACGACAGTCTCGCGGTCCCCGGGGACCGCCGCGCACCGGCCGACGGCGCCCTCGACCGCGTCCGGGCCAGGATCGACGCCCATCTGATCGCGGCGCGGCTCGCACCGGTCACCCGGCATATCGGGCTCGTACCGACGGTGACCACCACCCATACCGAGCCGTTCCATGTCTCCACCTCCCTCGCGACACTCGATCACACCTCACGCGGCCGGGCGGGCTGGCAGGTCAGGATCTCGGGCACCGCGGCCGAAGCCGCGCATTTCGGCCGCCGGCCGCTTCGCGAACTCACCGCCGCCGAACTGGCAGAGGTCCGGGCCACGGGCACTTTCCCGGGTTTCGTGCACGACCGGTTCGAAGAGGCCGCCGATGCGGTGGAAGTGGTCCGGCGGCTGTGGGACAGCTGGGAGGACGACGCCGAGATCCGCGACGTGGCCACCCGGCGGTTCATCGATCGCGCCAAACTGCACCGCATCGATTTCGAGGGCCGGTATTTCAGCGTCCGCGGGCCGTCGATCACGCCGCGACCGCCCCAGGGACAACCCGTGGTGACCGCACTCGCGCACGCGCCCCTGGTCTACGAATTCGCCGCGCGCAGCGCCGATCTCGTATTCGTCACCCCCACCCGCGCAACGGGTCCCGCGACGATACTCGGTCAGGTCGCGGCGGCGACGGCGAAGGTCGGCCGCACGGGCGAACGACTACGCGTATACGCCGACCTCGAGATATTCCTCGACACCACGGCCGCGACCGGTGCACAGCGCCTGGCTCGGCTGAACGACGCGGCCGGGGTCGAATACACCTCCGATGCCGATGTTTTCGTGGGTAGCGCCGACGAACTCGCGGATCTACTCATCGACTGGAGTGCGCAGGGCATCGACGGCTTCCGGTTACGGCCCGGAGTCGCGGTCGACGATCTGACCGCGGTCACCGACAGCCTCGTTCCGGCTCTGCAGCGGCGCGGTGTCTTCCGCACCGGCTATCGGGACGGCTCCCTGCGCGCGCTGCTCGGGCTGCCCACCACCGTCCCCAACCGCTACGCGACCACCTGAGCGAGGTAACCATGAGCACTCCCCGTAAGCAGGTCATCCTGGGCGCCTACCTCGGCGGCGTGAACCACCACACGGCGTGGTGGCATCCCGAAGCCGGTAGCCAGATCGATTTCGACAGTTTCGAACACACCGCGCGGACCGCCGAACGTGGGCGATTCGATTTCTTCTTCCTCGCCGAAGGGCTCGCGCTGCGGGAACGCGCGGGTGAGATCTTCGACCAGGACATCATCGGCCGTCCCGATACCTTCACGGTGCTGGCGTCGCTGGCCGCGGTCACCGAACATCTCGGTCTGGCGGGAACGATCAACGCGACCTTCAACGAGCCGTACGAACTGGCCCGCCGGTTCGCCAGTCTCGATCACCTCTCCGGCGGGCGCGCCGCCTGGAATGTGGTGACTTCGTTCGACGCTTTCACCGGCCGGAACTTCCGGCGCGGCGGATTCCTGGATCCGGCCGATCGGTACGTCCGCGCCGAGGAGACATTGAACGCGGTACGCGCGCTGTGGGATTCGTGGGAGGACGGCGATCTGGTCGCGGACAAGGAGTCCGGCCGGTTCCTCGACCGGGCGCAGGCCGGGACCTTCGCCTTCCACGGCACGCAATTCGATATCGCGGGCCGGTTCACCGTACCGCGCAGTCCACAGGGCAGACCGGTGATCCTGCAAGCCGGTGTCTCGCCGCAGGGCCGAGATTTCGCGGCAGCCAACGCCGACGCGATCTTCTCCCCCTACGGCCGGCTCCCCGAAGCCGCGGAGTTCTATCGCGATATCAAGGCACGCGCGGTGGCCGCGGGCCGAGCGGCCGACGATATCAAGATCCTGCCCTCGGCGAGTTTCGTACTCGGCGATACCGAGGCCGAGGCAGTGGAGAAGTATCACGCCGTCCGCGACGAACAGGTCACCGGGCAGACCGCGCTGATCCTGCTCGAGCAGATCTGGAATCGCGACCTGTCCGGCTACGATCCGGAGGGTCCGGTACCCGAGATCGATCCCGATCCCGATGCCGCGCCGATCATCCAGGGGCGCGCGTTCCTGCACCAGGATCGCTTCGCCACGGTCCGGCGTCTGCGCGAGGTGGCCGAAGCGAAGAAACTCACCCTGCGTGAAGTGGTGATCGATCAGTTCGAACGCGGCCCGCTGGTGGGCACTCCGGCCCGGGTCGCCGAACAGATCGACACCTTCGTCCAGGACAACGGCTCGGACGGTTTCATCCTCGGCTCCCATCTCGTGCCCTGGGGGTTGGACGAATTCGTCGACGAGGTCGTTCCGCTGTTGCAGGACCGCGGAGTGCTGCGAACCGAGTACACGGGGACCACGCTGCGCGACAATCTCGGATTGCCGAACGCGTCCGCGCGTCCCGATCAGGCCGAGGTCTCCTCGGGCCTGGCCTGAGCCATCTTCAGCAGTGCTCCGTGCAGCGTGATGGCCGGTTCGCCCGCGCGTTTGCCGTGCAATTCGAATTCGGCGAAACCGTCGATCAGTGCCCGGCGCGGGTCCAGCAGACCGTTTCCGATATTCGGGCCACCGCTGAGGGAACCGGCCATCAGGATTCGCCAGGCCTCCTGCCGGGCGCGGTAGCCGCCCGCTTCGTCGAGCGCGGCGGCGAACGCCCGAACCACCGCCGTGTACACCGGCCGGTCGGGGCCCACGGCCCGGCGGAACCGTTTTCTGGCCGGGCCGGCCCCGGTGACGCCGGTGCCGGCCAGCTCGGCCTGCTCCAGCGTGATCCAGACCTGCGGAGCGTCGACCGGACCGGAATCGGTGGCCTGCTTGCGCTCCCGGCGGATCGTGTCGTCCCGCTGTTCGGCGATTTCGATGCCGTACAGCGGAACGGTGTACTTCCCGAACAGATCGTCCAGGGCGCCGGCGATCTCACGGACCACCTCGGTATCGGTCACCGCGGCGTCGAAACCGCGGCTCTCCAGGCCGTGCCGGCGAGCCATATCCCGGACGAGCCGGATCACCTCGGATTCCCGCCCGCGCCGCCCCACCGGCAATACGGTCAGCTTCTCAGGGGCCGGCACCGGATCCGGCTCGGCCACCGGAACTTCCGGTATCACGCGGGTTTCGGATGGACGGGGGTCACCCACCAATTGCAGCGGTGCCGCCGATCGCGGCGCGGCAGGCGCGTCCGACGGCCCGGGCGGGATGTCGGGCCCGGCGGTATCGGTCCCCCCGGGCGCCCCGCGATCCGTCAGCAGCGACAGCCCGGGTGGGGAATCGCCGAACGCCGGTCCCGGCGGGGACGGAGCGGTCGTTTCGTCCTGCGCGGCGATCGGAGGCGTCGCGGACGATGCGCCGGACGCCTCGCTCCGGTGTCCGGGCGACGATGGCTTCGCAGCCGCATCCGCCGGTTCTCGCCCTGTTTCCGGGGCGACGACCGGTGGTGCGGCCGTATCCGCCCCATCGTGGGCCCGGGGGCGCCGCCGATCCGGCGAACCGACCGTCGCGAGGTGGGCCACCGCGGCGAACAGCGAGTCGGGCAGCGGTACAGAGCGTTCCGACACCGTGGCCCCGGCCGGCTGTTCGCCGGCCGGGGCGGGCGCCGGCTCGGCGTCGACCTCGAAGAGCTTCGGAGCCGGACGGGCCTCGCGCGCGGGACCGGGTGGCTCCGCGGCCATCCGTGGCGGCGGTCCGGGTTGCGGATCGATCGGGGTGGGCCCGTACAGCGCCCCGCCCGCGGCACCGGCTGCCTCGTACGACCGGGAACCGGTCGGTGGGTCGGCCGTGGGCGATACCTGCGCGGCGCCCGCGTACTCGATCGCCGCCGCGGTGACCGGCGCCACCGCCGGGGGCGGCGGAGGTGGCGTCGTGGGCGACGGAGGTGCTGCGACGGGCGACGAAGTCGGCACGACCGGCACCGGGGATGGCGCGATCTGCCGGGCGGCCACATCGGTGGCGGCCGAAAGCGCAGCGGTGGCGGAAAGCGCAGCGGTGGCGGCTTTTCCGGGCGCCACGGACGGTCGCCGGGCCGCGGTGTTCGCTCGTTTCCGTGCCCACGGGCTCGCGGCCGGTTTGCGCACGGCCGACGGCGCGTCCGGCGTCGATTCGGCGCCGCCGTCGCGATTCTCGGCCGGCCCGTCCGTGGTCACCACCGCGGTCAGGTCGGTGACCACGGCGATCCCGTTACGGGCTTCGCTCTGCTCGGCGGTGACTATCGCCGCCTTCAGCTCCCCGGCGATCCGGGACGCCTCGGCGATCAGCGTTTCCAATGTCGATACCAATGCGCGTAATTCGGTCGCGTCCACCTTCGGGTCCTGGCTCACCGATATCTCCGCATACCGTCACAGCCGGCGGGCCGCACCGTGCACCGGTTCGGCCCGCATCAACGGTATGACGCACACTGACATACAAACATTTTGTAATGTCGCGGTTCCCCACGCGAACCATCACGGCTCTCCCCGTTGGGAAGGTTCCGGACCGGCCCCGCTGTGCCGGGACAGGCAAGATGGGTCGGATGGGCGAATTCGCCGGGCCGGGTGCACCGGCGGCGTCGATCGCGCCCGGAAGATCAGGGCACCCGCCGCCCACAACACACTGACACCGGCCCCCACGGTCGCGGAGCCG